>JAUXDF010000068.1 GCA_030618505.1 Spongiibacteraceae bacterium
ATAGCACAGCTAAGTATATTTAAGCAAAAGCAATTTTGGGTTTGATCAGCATCAAACTATACGCCCCAAAATGATCGGCAAAGCCCCAATAAAGTGCGCAACATTGAATGGAGATATACCGAAAACCCCGTTTAAAACAAAAAACCTAATAATCCACTATAATGAGAGGATCATTAGACTTTTCGACAATTGACAAACAGTTTTATCCCTCTATAGTGTGCCCACTCCCAAATTCAGGAGTCATAATTCGGCAGCTCCCAGAAGGAGTCAGCTAGTAGTTATTACCAACAGGAGCCCATAATGACAGACAAGAAAGCCAACCTCTCTATTGACGGACACGATCCCATTGAACTGCCTATATATACTGGCACCATCGGTCCTGATGTAGTCGATGTCGGCAAATTAACCGGTCAGGGCCTGTTTACTTATGACCCAGGGTTTGTCTCTACCGCTGCCTGTGAGTCAAAAATCACCTACATTGACGGTGACAAAGGCATATTGCTTCATAGAGGCTATCCCATTGGCCAACTGGCAGAACACTCTGACTACCTGGAAACGTGCTACCTGCTGATGCACGGAGAGCTACCCACCCAAGAACAAAAAGACGAATTTGTAGACACCATCAGACACCACACAATGGTGCATGATCAACTATTCACCTTCTTTAATGGCTTTCGCCGCGATGCACACCCCATGGCGATCATGTGTGGTGTTGTTGGCGCTCTTTCCGCTTTTTACCACGACTCTCTCGATATTAGCGATGAAAAACACCGGGAAGTTGCTGCGATACGCTTGATTGCCAAAATGCCTACACTGGCAGCAATGAGCTACAAATACTCCATTGGTCAGCCCTTTATGTTCCCGGATAACAGCCTGGACTATTCGGCTAACTTCCTGCATATGATGTTTAACACCCCTTGCGAACGCAAAGAGATCAGCCCAACACTGTCTCGCGCTATGGATCGTATCTTTACCCTTCATGCAGATCATGAGCAAAACGCTTCAACTTCTACCGTACGTCTGGCAGGCTCTACTGGCGCCAACCCCTTTGCCTGTATCGCATCAGGTATTGCCGCACTTTGGGGACCCTCCCACGGTGGCGCTAATGAAGCGGTTCTGGAGATGCTTAACGAGATTGGTGACGAAAAGCATATCGACACCTTTATCGCTCGCGCCAAGGACAAAGATGACTCCTTCCGCCTGATGGGCTTTGGGCATCGCGTCTACAAGAACTTTGATCCTCGCGCCAAGGTAATGAAAGAAGCTGCTGATGAAGTCCTTGCCGAGCTTGGACTGGAAAATGATCCCTTATTGAAGATTGCCAAGCGTCTTGAGCAAATCGCACTGGAGGATGAGTATTTTATTGAAAGAAAACTCTACCCCAATGTTGATTTCTACTCAGGCATTATCCTCAAGGCTTTGGGTATTCCGACTAATATGTTTACGGTTATTTTTGCAACTGGTCGCACCGTCGGCTGGCTTGCTCACTGGCATGAAATGATCAGCGGCCCCTATCGTATTGGTCGCCCACGCCAGCTCTACACGGGCTCAGTTGAGCGTGATTTTCTCCCTATTGATAAGCGATAACAAAATCCAAACTATAAAAAGGCCACTATTATGTGGCCTTTTTTATTAAAGCTTCTATGCTGTTTAGAGTGGTTTTGTGTACATGCGCGAGCAGTCATACGCTTGTAACACACCAGGATTAAGGTAGATCCAGACATAAACAGGGAGTAGGTACCATGCCAGATCACTTACAAGGACTAAACCCCGCCAGCCTGTCTTCTCGAAGACTTTGTGAAATCCTCCATCAAAAAAAACCGATCAAAAACCACCAGGTGCTGAGCGAGATTAAAAGAGAACTTAAACTACGCCAAACCGATGCCATGATGACACACTGGCACGCCCCCCATTAGCAGATCGAAGAAACATTATTCTTACAGCAACTGTTGCAATAAACCTTTAACGTGGGAAGTATCAAAAGGCTTGTCACACATTGCCGACACACCCTGCTGCTGAATAGATGAAAGGGTCGCTTGATTCTTTTCCGAGGTAACCATAATAACAGGTACATAGGATTGCGATGACTCGGTACGAATATACTTGAGCAACTCCTCACCATCCATCACCGGCATATTATAGTCCGTCACCACCAGATCAAATTCCCTTTGCTGCAACAACTCTATGGCCTCTTTGCCATCGTGCGCTTCAACAATTTTTGCCGCACCCAAATTACCCAACACCCGCCCAATATGCTTGCGAGCCAAGGCACTATCATCAACCAATAAAATACGCAGCTCACGAATATCGAAATTATCCAGCTCAAGATCATCACCTTCGAGATAATCCAGAGTAGAAATCAATGCCCGTCTCAGGTCATCGCCATTAAATGGTTTTGGCAGGATAGCAACAACACCCGCTTGCTTGATGGGATCAAGGTATTCAAACTTATCTTCGCTGGATACCAGCATAAAAGGAAGTGCTTCGAGCTTGGGGTCAGCACGCATGCGGGAAACAAAGTCAGTGCCGGTACCATCGGAAAAATACATTGCGCTTATCACTAGATCAGGCATATATTCCTGCAGACGCCCAATCGCTGCAGAGATACCGTGAGCACTCTCAATACTGCGCACTCCTGCCCGCTTCAATTCAGCAGTAATAATCTTGCTCTGCGCCAGGGATGGCTCAACCAGCAGTATCGAAAGGTCTTCTATTTTTAAGCTATACATATAATAAAACCGCTTTAAAAGCACTCTACTGATAATAGTTCAAAATTAAGTGGGGCGTTCCAAAATTTAAACGAACGGAACACCCAACCTAAAGCAGCAGAGAAAAATGCGGGTTAATCACCAATGGAAGTATTCTGTTTTTGTACTTATTCAGCTCTAATCAAGTACGCTTAAGAGTCCCCACTCTCGGCAATGTACTCCACTCTCGGATAAGACACCCACTTAAATATTTGCACATGATCACAAATAACACACTTGTGCTCAATCTCGCCGGTTTTAGCGTCCATTTCTGATGTTTTTTGCATCATGCCATGTCCACACTTATCACAGACATAGTTCACCTCAACAGGCTGAACAACACGTTTTACCTCTGGCATTGATAGTCTCCATTTTCCGCAGCTGTAGCTGGATTAACAATTACTAAAATAGTTTCTTAGTCTGGTACAAAACCCGGAATATTAATAGCGTTAAGACCGGCTATTTGACACAAACCAATATATTTTTCCACATTGCAAACGTTTGAGCATCATCCAAAACTGCACTATGTGGGTATTTGCCCAGAAGATATGGGTACATCAGTGCCTGGCGATGTCTGCGTTTTTGGCTGATCATCTGCACGCAACGAATCACGCGCATTTTGCAGCTCCTTGTTCACTGCATCCATCAAGGCCTCCCAACCACTGATAATGGCCTCGTTAGCATCATCAACCATCGCATCCAGTGAGCCTTCATTCAGTTCAAGCACAACCCCCTTTATAGCAACAAGTTCTTTCTCCATACCCACAACCTGCTGCTGAAGATGGTTAATCTGGTGCTGAAGAAACTGCTCACGCTTGAGTGACTCCTGGTACAAATAGAGCTGAAAAACCACCACGACTAACAACACTATAATAATCAGATACTTTGATACTACTGAGCTCATTACCACCCTCCACTTAATCGCTTGCACGACCTAAGCACTTCAACCGGCCGTTGTGAGCTGCCGGATCAATTCACTAAAACCCCAAGCTTAACTTGGCCTCATAACAATCATATCCAGCAAAAAGGGCTGAATTGACTCATCCTCTAACTCAAGTTTTTCATCGGAGGCATCAAGCCATTTATCCAGACAACTACGCCAGTAACGCAAGATTTCAAGATCTTCAGGTGCACTCCAGAGATGCAATTGAGCCAAACGAGCAAATAAAGCAAGCATTTGCTCCGCCCCCCTACAGGCATGTGTCAACCATTCAAAGCCAGAATCACCCCGACACTGCGCGCAGACCGACAGTAAATACTCATTATCTTCAGTGCTTTTTTGAAGCCTCAGGGCTTTTATTTTCAGGATATTCTCCTGCTGCAGCTGAGCTGATAATGTTTTTTTCATCATCAAAGCCTACCTAAGCCAAAGGTCTAACGCAACTACAGCTGCCCGGTATGTTATTTCTTTAGTTTTGCCTTAAATGGATTTGCGTTAAACTATTCCCCCTTCTTTCCGCAACGAACGGCCTGCTGTACATATGCTAGACAAAAATGCTCTCCAACAACTTTCCCAGTTAAAAAAAGAAATCGACAACAGCAAAGAACGTCACTCGGCAACCGTCAAAGGAACACAGTGGCGCTATGGTTTTGCCTTGCTCGACAATGGTCGCCAAATATTGATCCCCGCCGATGAGATGCAAAAAGTACTGCCGGGGGACAGAGTGCATTTGATTGTCGTTCGGGATGAGAAAAACAAGCCGGTTGCCGAACTGGAAAAATTAATAAAAAGTGATTTGGAGCTACTCACGGGACAGATCAAAAAAAAGGGCAAAAATAGTTTTGTTGTACCTGATGCCGGCAACAATCTAAGCCGGTGGTTATTTATCCCTCCCCGACAACTATCGGGAGCAAACGAGGGTGATTATGTTCAGTGCAAGATCACTCAGCACCCCTTTAAAAATGGTAAGCCACAGGTAAAAATCACTCGGATTATTGGTGCCGAAGCCGAGGCCGGCATTGAGCGCAAATACATCCTTTTTAAACATGCGTTAGGTGGCAAGTGGCCAGAGGGCATTAACGACTCTTTAGCTGAAGACTGCCAGAAGATATTCGAGCGGGAAAAACAACAACGTGAAGACCTTTGTTCACTCCCCTTCTTCACTATCGACGCCAAAGAAAGCTCAGATCTCGACGATGCACTCCATATAGAAAAATCTGACACAGGCAACTGGCAACTCTCTGTTGCCATAGCAGATCCAACCGCATTCATTGCCCCCGACAGCCCACTTGATCAACTTGCGCGAGAACGTATAACGTCTATATACCTTCCGGGAAAAACCCTGCCGATGTTACCAGAAGCGGTATCCAACGACTGTTGCTCACTTTTACCTGAGCAACAACGCTTGGCTATCGTCTGCCGATTGCTGATCAATAAACATGGCGAAATACAAAGCACAACATTTTCTCAAGCACTGATCAAGTCCCGGCAGCGATTAAACTACTTTGAGGCTGATGCTATCATCCAGGGTTCCAACGATGAAGAACCAGCCGATGGCATCAAGGAGCAACTACTTGAGCTATGGCAATTGCGTCTTGCACTGTTTGAGCAACGCAAAAAAAACAACCTGGTTATGGAAGAAAGCCCCGACTACCAGTTACGGTTAAACGAGCAGCAAAAAATCTGTGAGATTCACCGGATTGAGCGAAACGATGCACACCGACTGGTAGAAGAATGCATGCTGGCGGCGAATAGCGCTACCGCCCTATACCTTAGCGAACACACGGATAGCGCGCTCTATATCGGCCATGCCGGTTTTAGAAGCGAAAAACACGACAATATTAACAAGCTGATTACACAAACTTATCCCGATTACAGCGCTGGCGACTTAAACCTGCTGGATAATTATCGCGCATTAATTCACCATATTAAAAGCTGCGAATCAGCAACGCCAGCTTACTCCGTGTTAAGTAAAACACTGACAAGAAGTGAAATAACAGATAAGCCGAGTGCACATTTGGGGATGGGACTGGAATGCTATACCACCTTTACCTCTCCCTTAAGGAAATACCATGATTTCCTGGTTCATCGCATCATTAAGTCATTAATCAATAAGGAGACGCCTGAGATACTACCAGCGACAACTATTGAGCATATTCAAGCGATCAGCCTTAAAACAAAACAAGCCAGCAGAGAACTGGAGCAATGGCTAAAGTGTCAGTATATTGCGGGGAAAGCAGGCCAGGAGTTCCCCGCAACCATTGCTCACATTCACAGTCGGGGGATAAACCTGCGTTTGGATGACAGTGATATTCAAGGCCATATTGATGCCAAAACACTGGGGGAGAAATACAAATACGACCCCATATTGATGGAACTGCAATTAAAAGATCATAGTTTTAAACTCGAGCAAAAAATTCAGGTTAGAGTTCTTGGCATTGATCAACGGAAAAAAACTGCCCAGCTGGCACTTGTTAAATAGTGCCTAACCAGAAACCGGAAGTTTTCGAAAGTTAATTCCGCTCCTGGCCAACGCTCGTGGGTTAGCCTGGTCGTTAAGACAATAATTATAAGATAGCAAGCAGATTAGTAGCCCTCAGCCAAGAGTAAACCAAAGAGAATGCACAATGCCAAAGAACCGTGAAATCGAACTGAAAGATGCCAGCTACCTTAGCCTGTCTACGCAAAAAAGATCTGGAGACTGCGTAGCCACGCCAGTCTGGTTTGCTCAAGAGGGTGATGATATTTACATTTTCTCGGCTGCAGATGCTGGGAAAGTAAAGCGCCTGAAAAATTTTCCTGCCGCAAAAATCGCCTCCTGCACCGTCAACGGAAAAATACGAGGAGAGTGGCTTAATATAAACGCACATATCATTGATGACCCTGCTTTAGAGAAAAAAGCTCATAAAATCCTGGTCGACAAGTATGGCTGGCAAATGAAATGGCTGGATTTTTTTAGCGGCTTATTTGGGCGCAAGGAGTCCCGCGCCTTTATCTCAATCAAGCTCAACACATAAAGAAATGTGGCTAATCATCAATCACAAAAGTTATATCAACAAAGACTTCTAATGAAAAAACAGTCGATAAAAGCGGCTGATTGGGGAAAAACTATACTCTATACTCTATGTAGATCAATTAAAACGCCAAGGTTAGTGGAATGCTCCTCAAAGAAAGGCTTAGCGGCAAGATAGTAGAAGTTATCGACATCTATGAACTTACGAACCCCTATGACAAACAACTTGTCGGCTGCTTGCAATGGGAAGACGGTATCCATGACCCCGAATGCTTCGATAAAAAAGTATTATGCTTTCCCTCGGGCGAAGAACTCCCGCAGTGTTGGCTGGATGAAAATTGCCGGGACGATGAGTTGATACATCAATTCTCTGCTGTAAATTACCAAAATGAGAAGTTTGAAGTATCCTACCCGGATTAGGGCTTATTGTTTTTTCGAGGCCCTTACAGGTTAAGCCGACCAAAATAACTTTGTATCCTGCCACCTTTGGCAATGTCATTCAGCGTGTAATGATTTAGTTGTGCATAGAAAGCTTTCATCGCCGCATTGATTGCCCCTTTCAAGACACAATCGGGAGTGAGTAAACAGTCTCGAGCCTCACAATCAATGATACCCTCCCCGCCTTCCATTTCTTTAACAACCTCACCGACAAAAACCTGATCGCTTTCCACGGCTAACTCAATACCACCTTTTTTGCCACGGTAGCTATTAATATAACCTGCTTTGGCCAGGGTATGGATGACCTTGCGAAGGTGATCTGGGGATATACCGTAAAAATCAGATATTTCCCTCATAGTAACCAAACCTTTATCCTTGTTGGTCACGTATATCAATACCCGCAGAGCATAGTCTGTAAAAAGAGTTAACTGCATAACAATATATCGACAACTTCGGTGTAATACCGAAGAATGTACAAAATAACTTAACAAAATGACGACTTGTTCAGAGCTCGCGCACCACCCATCCTCAAAGATATATTAAAGATGCATGTTTAATTATAGATGAAACTTCGCTATAAACACCAATAATTCCATATTACTGCCGATAAAGAGCAATAACATCGCGCCCATCAAACTCGGCATCAAGAGCGGCAATAAAGCTATAAACCCCCAACAGCTTTCTGCTCAAAAAAGTAAATTCCTTGGGAGGCATACTGAAATGACGACTGAATGCCGATTTCGCGGCTTGCTTCCCCACCCTTTTAGGCAAATTGCTGTGGTTCCAGCGATAGCCGTTTTCTGCATTTAAGGCGTTGGCAGGTATTGTCGCGCAGTCATAATTTAGCGGTTCAATCAACATCATACAAAGCTCGGCAAAGGAGTTTTGTGCCTCATCGGGGTAATCTGCCTGCATGATTCGCAGATCCAAAGCCCCCTGTTTCACCATCGGCCGATCATGAAGGTATGCCCCCATTACCATAGCCTTAACCGGGCCGATAAAATCATCGTCGTACTTTTTAACCGCACCAAAATCGAGCAGCACTATCCTGTCAATATCGTCTGCCGATTGTTTGGGCCTTATACGGTAATTACCAAAGTTGGGGTCGGTTTGAAGCTCACTCCACTCGTAGACTTCTCGAAAGAAGAGTTCCAGAAATGCCTTACCTAAAAGATTTCGACTTTCCCGAGGCATTGCAGCGACATCATCACCATTAACCACAAAACCCTCTTCATAGGAGGCAGCCAACACACGAACGGTACAATACCTCGGCAAGACTTCAGGAACTACAAAACGCTTATCATCCTTTAATAGCACGCGAAAACGCGAGGTAGTTTCCGCCTCCAATTGATAATCCACCTCCCGGTGCAACATCTCGCGCACCTCATCTAGCCAATCATCGAAATCCTTGCCTCGGATCACCATTTTGGTCCAGCGTAAAATCAGCGCCACATCATTCAAATCACTATCAATAGCATCTGCCACACCAGGGTATTGCACCTTTAAACACAGCTCAAAACCGTCACTTTTACGCACTGCCCTATGCACCTGGCCAAGGGAGGCGGCGCCAATAGGCGCCTCATCCACAATCAACTCAGATAGCAATTCTTCTCCCAACTCCTTTTGCAACACCTTTTCTATCACCGGCCATTCTACGGCAGTGGTTTGCTCCTCCAGGGTTCTAAAGGCAGTTGTCACCTCCTCTGGCAGCACATGCTCACCATATAAAGCCATTACCTGACCAATTTTAACAACGCTGCCTTTAAGTTTACCCAGCTCATCCACAAGATATTGCGCCTGATCGGCAATCATCTTTTTACGTCGCTTTTGACGCTTATCCTTAGGTCTTAATGCATTTGCCCACAGATGAGTGACGGCCCTGGTGCCAACGACCACGCCGGCACTGGCAATACTAAGACGTCGCTCGAGACCACCGGTTTTGATTCGTTTTACTGTCGCTGGAGGTTTTTTCTTTGTCATATAAAGGAACCTATATAATCAAGGTATATCGTGTGAACATAACAGTCCTTCGGCTTTCACGGTATGCTTTAGGGGCGACGAATGCGGTATTTTCAAGCAAATCAAACGATTGCCCGAGCAATAAGCGCTGCAAGCTCTATACGGTTTGATGCATGCCTGACGCTATTACAGGTAATTATTTCTGCAATACCAGCGCCCAGCATATCTTCATAAGCCCTTTGCGCAAACAAACCATGAACACCAATTGCTACCGGAGGCTGAAAGCCTTCCTGGAGCAAATTAACCGCTGTCTCTATCATGGTAGAGCCGGTAGAAATGATGTCATCCACAAGGATGGGAGTGTGATTTTCCAGGTCTTTAAGGCTTAAACCCGAAGCAGAGGGAAGTGACACTTCGACATCAAAATCATTATGACGAATTTTTTGTAACACAATATAAGGACTATCAATCATCCGGGCAGTGCTTGCCACCCACTGCTCGCTTTCAACATCAGGCCCCACCAACAAGGGACGCTCAATATTGTTACTGATCCACTGCGCTATTGTCTCAGCGGCATGTAAGGTTTGGCAGGGAATTGAATAGATTTCATTTAAAGTATCGTAACGATGCAAATGCGGATCGACGGTCACCAGCCAATCAAAGTAGCGGCTAATTAAACGAGCAAAATAACGCGAGGTAATGCCCTCCCCCTCTTTAAAACGAATATCCTGTCGCATATAGGCCAGGTAAGGTACTACTAGTCCAACTTCTTTTGCACCCAGATCCCGTAGCGTTTCAGCGACTAATAACCACTGCAACACTTTTTCGTTGGGTTGATGCAATGAGCCGAGCAAAATAACTTTTCGATCACGACAGTCACTCAGAAGATTGATATAACTTTCGCCATCGGGAAAGCTGCGTAACTCCAGTTTCCCAAGCTCGCCAGACAAGTGTGCACAAACCTTCTCCGCCAGCGGCAAATTGTCATCCATACTTAAAATCAGTGGACTCATAAAACTTCTTCCTCTATTCGTACCGCCTCTGGATGCACCAGCAGAAAATCGAGTGCATAATTCAGCTCGCCTTTTGAATCCGCATGCAGGGTAAACAGCGCCTCCCCCTTTGCTATTCTATCCCCAAGTCTCACATGCATCTCCAGTCCGGCAGACTGGGAAGCTGGCGCTCCCGCCAGCTTTGCCAATTTGGATATACAATTGGTATGCATGTGAGCAACCACACCACCATTTGTTGCGGTAACGACATGACGGTGAGCAGCAACCGGCGGCTCCCTTAAGCCCCCCTGCGCCTCACAAATCGCCAGAAACTTTTCCCAGGCTTTTGCCGAAAGCAAAGTATCAAGTGCAAGCTGATAGCCCTCACCCGCTTTTGCAAGACCACCCATTTCAAGAATATCGCCAGCCAGTAACACTGCCCTTTCCTGAAGATCCTGCGGTGCCTCTTGCTGCTGCTTAAGCACGGCAAGAATATCGCGTGCCTCCAGAGCCGGACCTATACCTCGGCCCACAGGTTGAGAGCCATCGGAGAAAACACACTTAACCTTTAAGTCCAGAGCAGCACCGACCGTCGTCAACTGCTGATCCAGCTTGGCTGCCAAATGGTAATTTCTCACCTTGGCGGTTGCACCAACAGGTATATCAATCAACACATGGGAGGAGCCCGCCGCCACCTTTTTTGAAATAATAGACGCCACTAACTGACCTTCACTATCGAGATCCAAAGCCCGCTCAACACGAATGACAATATCATCAGTTGGGCTCAAACTGACCGAGCCACCCCAGGCAATACAGCCCCCCTCTTGCTCAACGACCGCCTGCATACGGGAAAAAGATAAG
>JAUXDF010000005.1 GCA_030618505.1 Spongiibacteraceae bacterium
GATCAAACCCACACCACCCCTTGCTTGCGCCTCAAGATACTCCAGCAAACGCGGTGAGGGCTCCTGATCACTAGTGCCATAATTAGTGGTCATCGGCGCCATCACCAGGCGGTTTTTAAGCCGCATAGAACCGATGCTAATGGGGGAAAAGAGTTTCTGTGGGCCTGTCATAAATGTGCTTCTCAAATAAAGAATATGTGAGTGCTATTAGTAAAATTTGTTCAACCGCTATTTTACATGTGAATGGCACTCAGTTAAGCATAAATTAATAATCCGTAGGCTGTATCGGTATACCCCACATAACTCCCTGGGCGTGAACCTTCGAAATTCGGGGATGAATAAGGCACACCTCCTTGATTTCGCAAGCTCTATCACGGCTACAAATTACCCGTATATTACCAGTTGCTTATGTACGTGCATAGATAATAGTCGCACACACCCATCCTGCCTGCACAGCCGGGGTTCCCGCTCAATAAGACATTAGCTAGTGCCCATCCAGAAATTAAACAAAGAGGTCATGGCCAATGCTGATCTTGCGACTTAAAGGCCTTGAAAAGGCCTAGGAGCTAGATTTGCGTTGGCTATGACCGGACTTAATTTTCGAAAGCTACCAGTTTCTGGTTAGGCACTAACTACAAAACTCCTCAGCCATAAAAAAACCCCTGAACCATAAGCTCAGGGGTTTTTACACTACTTGGCTAAAACAAACTATTTTTTAGCTTTCTTAGCCGCCGGCTTGCGCTTTTTAGCTACTGCCTTTTTCTTGGCTACTGCCTTTTTCTTGGCTGCTGGCTTTTTCTTAGCTACTGGCTTTTTTACAGCTTTCTTAACGACTTTTTTAGCTTTTCTTTTTACTGCTTTTTTTGGCTTTGCGGCAGCCTTTGCCTTCGCAGCGACCTTGCGCTCTGCTGCTTTGGCCCTTGCTGCAGCTTTTTTCTCTAAAGCGGCGACTTTAAGCAAAGATTTTTTAGCAGCCACGTTGGCTTTAACTAAAGACTTCTTCTCTGCAGCTCTCAGTTTTTTTGTATCTGCAGCAGCGCGTTTTTTCTTCCAAGCGGTAGAAAAAGCAGCAACTGCTTTGCTCAGGTCAGCATTGGCTTTACTTTCCATAGCCGACTTGCGTGTTGCAGCACTGTCTTTAACCGCAGCTACCGTAGCCTTTGCTTGAGCCTCTGCAGAAACTCGTGCCAGCCTCAATTTAACACCACCAACCTTACTGCGCTGCACCTTGATTTTAGCTGACAATTTTCCAGCCTGATTCGCAGCTCTTTTTGCTGCATTTTTGTCGGCTGCTTTCTTGGATTTAGCTGCCTTGTTTTTGGATACTACAGCTGCCTTTTTTGCTGCTGTAAGTTGCTTGCCTTGACCCTCTATATCCTTTTGCAATTTGGCTAAAGTATCTTGCACTTTAGCAACTGCTGGAGCGACTGCTGCACTTTTTGCTTTAGTCACTCGTTTTTTGGCAGGGGCTTTCTTTTTTGCTACTTTGGCCATTAGACGGCTCTCCTCATGAAATTAAATTGCATTAATATGCATAGACATCATGTAAAAAAATAGCACAGAAAATTATTTGTACAAAAAAAAGTAAATGATTTATGGACTTTTTTGCATTTTTTTATGTTTTTTTTGCAAATTTAGCCAAAAAAGAAAGTATTTTGTATTTTTTAAGTCATTGGACAAATAAAAATGGAAAACTACGCGAAGAGACAAAAACTTTATCTTTTACTCATTTTGCATATTAAAGGCGTGATTATATTGAGGACATCTCGGCTAAAAAACTAATTTCTACCCAGATAAGAAGACACCAGCTCATGCATCATATTAATATGATCATGGCGATCATTTAGCGATGGAATTAAGCGTAAGCGTTGCCCTCCAGCGGCCTCGAAAATCAATCGATTTTCCTCTTTAATTTCCTCCAGCGTTTCAATGCAGTCTGCAGAGAAAGAAGGGCATACAACATCCACTGTTTTTATGCCCTGTTCGGCAAGTTCTCTCAATAGTTGTGAGGTGTAAGGTTTAAGCCATTGCGCTTTGCCCACCTGTGACTGAAAGCAAATAAACCACTGCTTGTCATCTAACATGAGATTACCTGCCAGATCTTCTGCTGTTTTAACACACTGTTTATAATAAGGGTCGCCTTTATCAACATAGGATTGTGGTAAACCGTGAAAGGAGCTTAATAATATTTCAGCTTTCCCATTTTTTTGCCAAAACTCCTTTACTGAGTTGGCGAGTGCGCTTTGATAAGCTGGACGCTGGTAATATTGTTTAATAATGTGCAGTTCGGGTAAATTTCGCTGCGATTTAATAAAGTCTGCAATTCGATCGTACACAGCCCCGGTGGTGGTAGCAGAAAATTGTGGGTATAGCGGCAGCACCACTACTTTTTCAATTTCCAGATTTTTTATCGTCAATAAACTTTCCTCGATGCGGTTTTCTGCATAACTCGTTGCAGTAAACACCTGGATAGTTCCTACTCCGAAACTCTTATCCAGTCGCTGCTGTAAAAGTTCATGCTGCTTTTTCGCTATTAACCTTAAAGGAGAGTCGCCATATTTATCCCATAGGTTTTTGTAGTTCGGGGCGATCTTTGCTGGCCGCATGGGTAAAATAAACAAATGGAGAATTAGGAGCCAAAGGGGTCGGGACATCTCGATAACTCGAGGGTCTGACAAGAAGCTTCGTAAAAACTTTCTGATACTCGCCACTGTTGGCTCTGCGGGAGTACCCAGATGCACCAGCATAACTGCAAGTTTTGGGGAGGATGACATAAGTAGCATTTTACCTTGCGGGGACAATATAAAGTAGGCGTAATTATCTTGCTGATGTTACCGAAATGACTCCCAAGCGCAACGGAAATAAAAAAGGCCCCTATAGTAGGAGCCTTTTTAAGAGCAGGTGATCACTCAAGCCAGTGCTGCAAACACCTTATCCTTGATTTGATCTACGCTACCAACTCCTTCAACCTTAACAAACTGAGGGCCTTCCAGCTTGGTATAAAAATCAATTAAAGGTTCGGTTTGATCATGATAAATCTGTAAGCGTTTGCGGACAGTCTCCTCTTGATCATCTTCTCGTTGCACCAGCGCATCACCGGTTTCATCATCAACACCTGCAGCTTTAGGTGGATTATGCTCAACATGATAAATACGACCCGATGCTTCATGCACACGACGACCGCTTAAACGGCTAACAATAGCCTCATCATCCACAGCAATTTCGACGACATAATCCAGCTCAACTCCCGCATCTACCAGAGCTTCAGCCTGGGGAATGGTGCGAGGAAAGCCATCAAAGAGAAATCCACTGGCACAATCAGTATCCTGAATGCGCTCTTTCACCAGTGCAATAATAATCTCATCAGAAACCAGGCCTCCACTGGCCATGATACCTTTTACCTGCAAGCCCAATGGCGATTCCGCCTTAACAGCTGCCCGCAGCATGTCTCCAGTAGAGATTTGGGGAATACCGTATTTTTTAATCATGAATTGCGCTTGGGTACCTTTACCTGCACCTGGTGCGCCTAACAAAATCACTCGCATGATAAATGCTCCTACTCAATAGGTCTGCAACGAATCATATCCATACACCTTTCAGTATGAATCATAATCACTATTGCTATTTTAAAGATGGCTGTTTTTAATAAAGCCGGCGCTTCATTTCTTCGGCGTCAACTTCAGCTTCAATAAATTTGTTTTTTTATGCTTTCAAAGCCCTTTTTAGGGCGCACCAACCATACACAGATCGCCACTTAAGCACAAGTTTCTTGGGCCTTTACACGGATGCCAAAGAATTGACATCAGCAGCCATCTATTTACCATCCAGCTGACGAGCAACACTGATGATATTGGGCAGCCGATTAAGTTTCGCCAATATCAAACCCAGCGCTTCAAGACTGATTATTTCGACGGTCAAGCGAATACTGGCGGTATTATCATTTATATCGGTTTGCGTGTTGGCTGCAAGCAGACTGATGCCTTCAGTCGCAAGCAGTACAGTAATATCACGCAACAAACCATGGCGATCATAGGCTTGAATAAGCACATCAACAGGATAAGTTTGTTCTGGTTTAATGCCCCAGCTAACCTGAATGATACGCTCTGGCTCGTGCGACTGTAACTGCAGTACCTGTGTACAGTCCTGTCGGTGTATGCTGACACCACGACCAACAGTGATATAACCGGTAATAGCATCCCCCGGTACAGGCTTGCAGCATTTTGCAATCTGGGTAAGAAGATTACCCACCCCTTCAAATGTCACATCGGATTGTTTAAAGCGGCTAGAGGGCGCCTGCCACCGACGAGACAGCTCGATTTGTTTATTCTCACCTACATCTACCAGGCCTTGTGCCGCATTGATGACTTGACCAGGCCCCAAGTCCCCGGCACCTACGGCAGCATACATATCCTCTACGCTATCAAAGTGAACTTTTTTTGCGACGGCTTTATAGTCAAGACTGGTCAAGGCCAGACGCTTGAACTCTTTTTCAAGCAAGATTCGCCCGGTGGCTATATTATGCTCACGATCCTGTTGTTTGAACCAATGTCTGACTTTGGCTCTGGCTCGCGTACTTTTTAAATAGGCAAGCTTGGGTCGCAGCCAATCGCGACTGGGCGCGCACTCTTTACCGGTAATTACGTCAACTTGCTCTCCAGTTTGCAGCTGATAGGTCAGAGGCACAATACGGCCGTTGACCTTGGCACCACGACAACTATGCCCGACCTCGGTATGCACATGGTAGGCAAAGTCCAGCGGTGTCGCTCCCTTGCCTAGATCCACAACATGACCATCAGGGGTAAAAACATAAATACGGTCTTCATCAAACTCGCTACCGAACAGCCGGCCCGGATCGTTACTCCTCCCCGACTCCTCATGTAAATCCAGCACTTGTCTTAACCAGGCAATTTTATCTTCGTAGCTGTCACTGGAATGTTTTTTGTCAGTTCCTTTATAACGCCAGTGAGCGCAGACACCAAACTCGGCCTCTTCGTGCATCTCGAAGGTACGAATCTGCACCTCCATCACTTTGCCACCAGGGCCAACCACAGCGGTATGCAGAGAGCGATAGCCATTTTCTTTTGGAATGGCAATATAATCGTCAAACTCCTTAGGGATATTACGCCATAGCGTATGCACGATACCCAGCACGGTGTAGCAATCAGCGATTTTAGGCACTAATATTCTCACCGCTCTGATATCATAAACCTGAGAAAAGACAATTTGTTTGCGCTGCATCTTTCGCCAGATGCTGTAGATATGTTTTGCTCGCCCGGAAAGATCCCCTTCTATTGATACACTGTTGAGCTCTGCCTTCAGCGCAGCAATAACTTCCTCAATATAATCCTGGCGATCCAGACGGCGCTCATCCAGTTGTTTAGCGATACGTTTGTAGGACTGGGGCTGCAGATAACGAAAGGAAAGATCTTCCAGCTCCCATTTAATATGACCGATACCCAGACGATGTGCCAGGGGGGCATAGATCTCATAGACTTCCTTGGCAACAACAACTCTTTTTTCTTCATTATCTTTTACCGCCCGTATCGCGCAGGTTCGCTCGGCCAGTTTGATTAATGCGACCCGAACATCATCAACCATAGCAACCAGCATTTTACGAATATTATCGCCCTGAGCCTGAGCCTGACCGAGGATACGTGCGTCAGTTTCTCTCACCGGAGCGATAGCAGCCATACGCATCACTCCCTTTACCAAGGTTGCCACCGTATCACCAAGATGACTGCGAACATTGGCGATGGAAAGGTGTCCATCACGTACAACACGATAAATAATAGCTGCAATCAGTGAGTTTTGGTCCAGGTGTAATTCGGCAAGAATTTCCGCCATTTCAAGGCCGGTGAGATAAGCACTATATGATGGGGACCACGAACTATCACTGCGCTGCCCCTGCTGGTCACACTGCCAGGCTAACTCGCAGGCCTGATAAAGCTGGTCACAGGAAGCCTGATCAGGATCAATAGGCAGGCGCTCTATCCACCGTGCGATATTCACACTGCCGTCGTCATTCTTTGGATGCGCTTGTCTAACTTGTACCATGTAGCTTATTTGTCCTTGAAAACCGCAAGATGAGAAGAGGCATCATTCGGCATCAAATACACCTGTCGATAAATAACGGTCTCCGCGATCGCATATTATTGCGACGATCACGGCATTTTCAAGCTCCTTCGATAATCTCAATGCGCCAGCCACCGCCCCTCCTGAGGAGACTCCGCAAAAGATACCCTCACGAGCAGCCAGCGCCCGCATAGTATCCTCCGCCTCCTGTTGATTAATATCGATAATACGATCCACTCGTGTGCTATCGTAAATGGTCGGCAGATATGCCTTTGGCCAACGACGGATGCCTGGGATGCTCGAACCCTCCTCAGGCTGTAAACCCACCAGTTGAATCTCGCTGTTTTGTTCTTTCAAATAACGAGAGACACCCATGATCGTACCCGTGGTTCCCATAGAGCTAACAAAGTGGGTGATTTTCCCTTTGCTTTGATGCCAGATCTCCGGGCCAGTTCCCTCATAATGCGCTCGGGGATTATCGGCATTAGCAAACTGATCCAGCACCCGCCCCTCGCCTTGCGCCTGCATCTCTAAAGCAAGATCCCGTGCGACCTCCATCCCGCCTTCCTTGCTAACCTCAATCAACTCTGCACCATAAGCTGACATCGACAGCTTACGCTCCTCACTCATATGCGAGGGCATAATTAACACCATGCGATAGCCTTTAATAGCTGCCGCCATCGCCAGAGCAATGCCAGTATTGCCACTGGTGGCCTCAATCAGAGTATCGCCAGGCTTAATATCGCCACGCTGCTCGGCCCGGCTAATCATGCTCATCGCCGGACGATCCTTGACCGATCCTGCCGGGTTATTGCCCTCAAGCTTGAGTAAAATAGTGTTACTACTCTGACCATCAAGACGCTGCAGGCGTACCAGCGGCGTATTGCCTACACAGGCCTCAATTGTTGGAAACTCCATCATCACGCCTTGCTAAACTCCCAGAACCATATCGCTATTAAGGGTATCGATAACAGACAGGTTGTTATAAAGCCTGCTTTCGATGGGGCGCCTATGATACCGGCAAGCCAGCCCATGCAGTAATAACCAAATATTCTAAACTTATGCCCAAGCATTACATTCTGCCCTTTATTACCTAATAGCCTTTCTTAGATCAAGCGAGCAGGTTATATTTCAAGACACTTTTCAGGCTTGTCAGTTTATGGCTCTGTGAAACACGGCTAGATCATAAAAATAGCGATAAAATTCAAAAACCATCGCAGGATCATTTAAGCCGGAAATATCACCAATTCAGCTTTTACAAGCAGGGTAGCCAATGTTCAACTGGAGTATACGCAACAAAATTTTATTGCTCTCGCTGCTGCCATCAATTGGCATATCCATTCTCCTGGGTGGATATTTAAGCTATACCCGCATCGCCGAGCTTGAAGAATTCATTGATGAGCGCGGCAGCTCAACCAGCCAGCAACTGGCGGTAATGCTTCAATATGCCGCACAAACTGACGACTTAAAACTTCAGCAATCCATCGCCAGCGCCGCACTGGAGGAAAAAGGCGTAAGGTCGGTCAGCCTGTTCAATAAAGACAAACTGCCGCTGGTTCATGCCGGGCCGAGAATGAAAGCTGCTCTCGACTCTGGGCAATCACCTTATCAAGCGCAATCAATCAAGATTAATACCGACACAACTGTTCAATTCAGTACACCTATTCGAAATAACAACCTGATTAGCGATATCAACTTCGGAGGAAATCTGACAACCACGGACAACATTACAGGCTGGGTAAGCGTTGAGTATTCGAGCAATGTGTATACCTTAAAAATTTACCAGACTCTTTTTGTCAGTTCGATATTAATTTTGCTAATCCTGACCGGTACAGGCATTTTTTCCCTGCGCGTCAGCAATCAGGCGCTCTCTTTACTCCAACACTTGATTGCAAGAATCCGCGAGATCAAAAATGGCGAACTAAAAGGAAAAGTTGATCTAACAAATGGCGGAGAGCTCACAGAGATTGGTCTGGAAATTAACGACATGTCCTCTGCCATTAAGTTATCCATCGATGAAATGCAAAACAATGTCGAACAAACCACCAGCGACCTGCGAGAAACACTGGAAACCATCGAAATCCAAAACATTGAACTTGATCTTGCTCGAAAGGAAGCCGTCGAAGCCAGTCGTATTAAATCCGAGTTTCTAGCCAATACCAGCCATGAAATCCGCACCCCCTTAAATGGCATCATTGGTTTTACTAACCTGCTGCTAAAAAGTGAGTTATCGACTCAACAGCATGATTACCTGGAAACCATTCAGCAATCATCTGATGGACTGCTCACCATCATCAACGATATTCTCGACTTCTCTAAAATCGAAGCAGGCAAACTGGTTCTTGACCACATCACTATTAACCTTCGAGAGCTGATTGAAGAGACATTAACGATGCTTGCGCCAGCTGCCAACGAAAAAGGCCTGGAGCTAATATTACTCATTTACGCCGATGTCCCTGTTGACCTGACCGGAGACCCACTGCGCATCAAACAGGTCATCACCAACCTGGTCAGCAATGCCATCAAGTTTACCGATTACGGTAATATTATTGTTCGCGTCAACCAGGAAGATCAAAAAGAAGACCAAGCCTATTTAAGCATCAGCATCACCGATAGCGGTATCGGTTTATCTCCTCAACAGCAGCAAAATATTTTTAATGCTTTTACCCAAGCAGATACCTCCACATCCAGGGAGTTTGGTGGCACCGGACTCGGGCTTGTCATCTCCAAACGACTGGTAGAACAAATGGGAGGAGAAATCAGCCTGGAAAGTGAACCCGGCAAAGGCTCCACCTTCAAATTTTCGATCAAGGCAAAGATTGTCAAACCAAGCTATGAGTTAAGTAACAACGCACTACAAGGCAAACATGTCATTCTCTATGAAAGTAACCCTGTCCTGCAGCTATCGTTAAAACATTTACTGGAAAGCTGGCAGGTACAGGTTCACTGCCTGAGCAATGATAATGAAATTTCCACCGAACAGCTAAACCAGATTACCAGCAGAGTTTCCGTTGACCTTGCCATAGCAGGTCTGTCTCTTAAACAGTTTCAGGATGAACCGAGTAAAAATGCCAGCATACTATCTGAGCACTTAAATAAACCAACCATCCTGTTAAGCCCTGGAAGCTCACCGGTCGCCGAGATAAGTAGTAACGACAATCTTTACCTTTTAAGCAAACCTGTGGCAGGTACAAAACTACACCGTATGCTGCGTAAGTTATGCGCTAATGAAATAGTTTCCAAACCAACTAGCGAACGCAATGTTCTACCCGACTCAGGTTTAAAACGAAGAGCGAAAATTCTAGCGGTTGATGACAATGCTGCAAACCTAAAACTATTAAGCGTTTTGTTAAGTGACATGGGCGTGCAAGTCACACAGGCCAGTAGTGGCATCGAAGCATTAAAAAAGGTACAAGAGGAGCGTTTTGATCTCGTTTTTATGGATATTCAAATGCCAGAAATGGATGGCATTGCCACAACCGAGCACATCAGAGCATTACCAACAGAAGAACTTGCCAACGTCCCTATTATTGCCCTGACCGCTCATGCAATGGCTGAAGAACGTCAAAGACTGCTCAAGGCGGGCTTAAATGATCACCTGACCAAACCGATAAATGAAGTTCAGCTTTTTCAGATTATTCAGTCCTGGTGCCAGGACTGCTACCTTAATCATGCCGATGCCAGCGCTGATTCGGCTGCTGGCTCAAATCTACCAACAGCGGCTCTATCTCCGGTTGCTGCATTATCTCCAGCAGCGACACAGGAGGAGCTGGTTGATCAGCTATTTGATAGCAGCTCCCCGCGCCCGGTTGACTTGCAACTGTGTTTGAAGTTATCAAACCAAAAAGCAGATCTTGCCCATGAGTTACTGACTATGCTACTCAACAAACTGGAGCAAGATAAAACTGAGATTATCCAGGCCTTTGAAAAAGAACAGTTGATGCAAGCCCTTGAGTTCGTACACAAGCTACACGGTGCAAGCTGTTACACGGGTGTACCTCCCTTAAAAAGGGCATCCAAAGCATTGGAGGTCGCGCTAAAAACCCACAATGACACAGCACTACAGGAACACTTGGAACACCTGCTCACGGCTATTGACAAGCTACTGGACTGGTCTGAATCACATGATATTGAGGCTCTGTTTTTCCCGGAAGAAAATGCTGCTGAGATGCGCCGATCCGGAGATTCATAAGTGTTTGTTCAACAAAGATAGTCCGTAATTCAATGGCGTGTTTTATCGCTTTTGAAACAAACTTCTACTGCGCAAGGGTTTAGTACCAATGTGAGGGCGCAGGGCTTGACGAAGTAATCGTTTGGCATCACGCCTTACGCTTTCATCAGCCCAGTTTTTATTATTGATTGCCAACAGGGTCGTACCCAAAAAAGCATCTACCGATGACGGCATTTCAGGCAGGCCATGAATTAGCATAAAACCACGATCAATATCAAACTGATAAACCTTGCTGTTTTCAATGGCATCGCCATCAATATCGACATCAAAATGCAAGCCATAACCAAGCTCCTGCAACAAGTTCAGCTCAAACTCGCGCAAGGGGAACTCAATATTATCTGCACTATTCAAACCCTCAAGAGCCTGTTGATAACAGGCAAAGAGATAACTGTTTTCCTCATCACTTTGCAAGGTTCTTATTAGTAATTCGTTAAGATATAAAGCAGCATACAGCCGGTTCCCCCGAAGAATACAGGGAGACCCGGCCATCTCAATTTTGTTGATATTTTTTAATCCGCCGCGGCCACGCCAGTTAATCAGCAAGGGTTGCAGCGCCTGCATCACTCCTCGTTGTTGCTGAGCGCTTCGGCTTTTACCAAAGACACCTTTAACAACACCGGCGACACGACCATGATTAAGGGTAATAAAATCAGCTATGGCGCTGGTATTACGATAGGGTCGAGAATGCAACAGGTAAGCGGGCTCAAATTCATGATACATTAAAAAACCAGACTTTAAAGATCATCATAGCCCAGGCTTTTTAATGCCCGCTCATCATCAGACCAGCCTCTTTTGACTTTAACCCAAAGTTTTAGCATAACCTTTCGATCATACAACTTCTCCATATCCAAGCGGGCTTCTTTACCAATCAGCCGCAGCCTATCTCCGCCTTTACCGATCACAATCGATTTCTGGCTAGCACGCTCAACCAGAATCAGTGCATTAATATGTAGAATTTTTCCCTCTAACTGATACTGCTCTATCTCCACAGTGATCTGATAGGGAAGCTCGTTGCCAAGCTGACGCATAATTTTTTCACGTACCAGTTCTGCTGCTAAAAAACGCTCGCTACGATCAGTAATCTGATCTTCGGGGAAAAAGTGCTCACTCTCGGGAAGGTATTTGCTGACCACCGTTTCCAGCGCTTCTATATTGTGCCCTCGCAATGCTGAAATAGGGATAATTTCAGCAAATTCTCTCTTGGTCGCCAGGTTTTCAATATGCTGCAATAATTCACCTTTTTCATCTATCTGATCCACTTTATTTAAGGCCAGAATAACGGGGCAACTAACATACTGCAGTCGATCCAGTACCAGATCATCCTCCTCAGTCCACTGCAATTTGTCAGCAATAAATATAATGACGTCCACATCATTAATAACCGATGAAGCCGAACGGTTCATATAACGATTAATCGCCCGATGCTCATTTTTATGTAAACCCGGAGTATCAACGTAGATAACCTGGTCACGACCTTCTGTTTTGATGCCCAGCAAGGTATGCCGTGTCGTCTGCGGTTTACGAGAGGTGATGCTCAGTTTTTGCCCCAAAATGTGATTCAGCAAAGTAGACTTGCCAACATTGGGTCTTCCTACAATCGCCACATAACCACAGCGGCTATTTTCTACTTCTTGACCTTCTGCTTCTTGATCTTCTTTCACTTATCACTCTCCAACCTGGCGAGCAGCTCACTGGCTGCCTTTTGCTCGGCAATTTTTCTACTGCGCCCTTCAGCAACGGATTTAATTCCCAGAGATTTCAGCTCACACTGCACAACAAATTGCTGCTTGTGCGCCTCCCCCTGTGTCTCTATCACCTGATAGTCCGGCAACGGTAAATGTTTTGCCTGTAATATTTCCTGCAAGGTTGATTTGGCATCCTTGGCGGAACGGCTCAAATCTATGGCATCAAGGCGTTGCTGATACCAGGTTAGAACAACGGATTCACAGCTTTCAAAGTTACTGTCGCGATACATAGCACCAATAATTGCTTCAACTACATCAGCCAGAATCGATTCACGTTGTTGACCACCGCTTTTTTTCTCGCCGCTGCCCAGACGAAGATGTCGCCCAAGATCTAATTCTCGGGCTATTTCGGCCAAAGTTGTGCCCTTTACTAACTGCGCACGCAAACGGCTTAATTCCCCTTCCTTGGCTTGGGGAAAACGTTCATACAAGGCACTGGCTATAAACAGGTTTAATAAGGAGTCACCAAGGAACTCCAAGCGCTCATTATGACTACGGCTGAAACTTCGGTGAGTCAGCGCCTGCTGAAGAAGGTCTGCTTGTTTGAATTGGTAATGGCTAAGAATATTTTCGGACAAAATAACGGACGCTGCCTACAAATCAATTTCATTAATATGATAAAACTTAACAACAACATCAATATTAGATATCAGTTCCTGGCGAACTTCATAGTCCAGCTCGACATCCAGTGTATCTTTGCTTCTGGTGATAATAAAGCTGTCAAAATCGAAATCTCTAATGCCATTAACATCGATTCTTTTATATAAAATGCTTAGCACTTTCCTCTTGCTCAGAGTCTTGATGCCCGGTTCTTCCGATAGCCCATCCACAATACCTTTTACGGACATATAATCTATATATATGGGTGCTAATTTTATAACACACATGGCAATAAAACCCACAATCAGGGCCAAAGATAGTAGTGATAGTGAAGACATTCCCTTCTGCTTGTGCATCTGCCTCATAAATTTACTCCGAACTTGATTATTAGTATCAACTCTAAGTGTAGGCCTAATTACTCAATTGTGCCTGCGGTGCTGAAACTGGGTATCGACCAGAATTTTGGCCAATGCATCCATACGGCGAAAGCCTTACCAACAATATTCTCTTCCGGTACCAGCCCCCAAACACGACTATCACTGCTGTTGTCGCGATTGTCACCCATCATAAAATAATGACCCGGCTTTACTTCTACTTCAAAATTGTTGATATCACCGACAAAACCCGGCCCGACGTTCCTGTTGCGTAGATTCACTTTAATAGTATGCAGAGCATCGCCTAACTGCTCCTCATAGAGCCGATATTCTTTTCGTCGTACAGGCAACTCGGCAAGTAATTCCCGAGGCACTGCTTCACCATTAATAAATAGCTGTTTATTTTGATAGCGGATTTTATCCCCGGGCAAACCCACCACACGTTTAATAAAATAGCGCTGGTCATTGGGCGGGAAAAACACCATCACATCCCCGCGCTGTGGCTCACTGACATCCAGCACCTTGGTGCGAACAACGGGCAGGCGTATACCGTAGGTAAACTTGTTCACCAGGATAAAATCACCCACTTTCAGCGTAGGCACCATTGAAGAGGATGGAATCTGAAATGGTTCCAGCAAAAAGGAGCGCAGTACCAACACCACCAGTAAAACAGGCAGAAAGGAATGCGCATACTCAACCGCCAAAGGCTCCTTTGCCTGCTGCTGAACCACTGTTTGAAAACGCTGACAATCATCGCTACCCTGCTCATTCCAGCCGGGCATCTGTTGTTTAATACCCGCAATCACGGCTTTGCGCTTTGGCGCCAGCAAGAGCAGATCAAATATCCAAATGACCGCGCCCAGCAAAGTTAACAAAACCAGTATTAAAGGAAAATCCATAAAATTCACGCCACCTAATTATCAACTTTCAGGACTGCTAAAAATGCAGCCTGGGGGATTTCAACTTTACCGACCTGCTTCATGCGCTTTTTACCCGCTTTCTGTTTTTCCAGCAGTTTTTTCTTACGGGTGATATCACCACCATAACATTTTGCGGTCACATTTTTTCGCAGTGCCTTGACAGTTTGACGAGCAATAATGTGTCCGCCAATCGCAGCCTGAATAGCCACATCGAACATCTGTCGAGGGATCAAATCTCTCATACTCTCGGTCAGCGAGCGTCCTCTGGCCTGGGAATGAGCGCGATGAACAATAATCGCCAGAGCATCGACTTTTTCGCTATTGATTAACACATCAAGCTTAACAAGGTCGGCTGCTTCAAAGCGCACAAAGTGGTAATCGAGAGAAGCAAAACCTCGGCTCACTGACTTAAGACGATCAAAGAAATCCAGCACGACTTCCCCCATCGGCAACTCATAAACCAGCGATACCTGCTGACCGAGAAACTGCATATCTTTTTGTACGCCACGTTTTTGCACACAAAGGGTAATCACGTTACCCAAATGTTCCTGCGGTACCAGAATATGGGCTTCAACAATCGGCTCGCGCATCTCCTCGACGACACCGGGGTCGGGAAGTCTGGAGGGGTTATCAACAGTAAGAACCTCACCGTTATTTTTAAGCACTTCATAAATAACGGTCGGTGCGGTAGTAATAAGATCCAGATCGTATTCGCGCTCAAGGCGCTCCTGGATGATCTCCATATGCAGCAAGCCGAGAAAGCCGATACGAAAACCAAAACCCAGTGCATCCGACACTTCGGGCTCATAAAACAATGAGGCATCATTTAGCGTCAGTTTGGCCAGCGCATCGCGAAAGGCTTCATAATCTTCCGAGCTAACAGTAAACAATCCAGCATAAACTTTTGGCTGTACTTTTTGAAAGCCGGGCAGTACTGCCACATCAGGGGTGCTGGCATGGGTGATGGTATCCCCCACCGGAGCACCATGTATATCTTTAATACCAGCAACAATAAAACCAACCTCACCCGCCTTTAGGATGCTTGTTTCCACCCGCTTGGGAGTAAAAATACCCACGCTATCGACGATATTGGCTTTGCCTAGTGTTTTAGCGACAATTTTATCTTTAACCTGCAGGGTTCCCTGCATCACCCGCACCAGAGAAACCACACCCAGGTAGTTATCAAACCAGGAGTCGATAATCAAAGCCTGCAGCGGGGCCGCGGGATCACCTTCGGGGGCGGGGATTGTTTTTACAATATCCTCCAACACATCCTCTATGCCCAGACCCGACTTGGCACTGACACGACAAGCCTCCGTTGCATCAATGCCTATAATTTCCTCTATCTCCTGAATCACCCGCTCGGGTTCCACCTGGGGAAGATCCATTTTATTCAGCACCGGCAGCACTTCCAGGCCCTGTTCAATGGCGGTATAACAATTGGCAACCGACTGTGCTTCCACTCCCTGCGCCGCATCAACTACCAACAGGGCACCTTCACAGGCTGCCAGTGAGCGGGACACTTCGTAGGAGAAATCAACATGACCGGGTGTGTCGATAAAGTTTAATTGATAACTATTGCCGTCTTTTGCCTTGTATTCAAGAGTGACACTTTGTGCCTTGATAGTAATACCACGCTCACGTTCGATATCCATCGAATCGAGCACCTGCGCCTCCATTTCCCGCTCAGACAGGCCGCCACAAACCTGAATAAAACGATCAGCCAAGGTGGATTTACCATGGTCAATATGGGCAATAATGGAGAAATTACGGATATGTTTTAGATCACTCACTGTCAAATTCCAGAATCAGATACTGCATACGCCCCTAATCCAAACCCTTTTCGGGAAAGTTAAAAGAGCAAATCACAATAGGATAAAACCAAAAGCGGGGGATTGTACCTTAATGCGGGGGGGGCTGCTTTGAAAGTTGTTGCTATTCTATCTGGACAGGCTCTGCGGGATGCTCATCCCCCAGCAACAAGTGAGGCTGCATACCGTCCTGATACGACACACTCTGCGTAGACCGGCGCACCAGCCATAGTCCAGCGACAAAACCAAGCGCTGCTCCAGCAATAACCACTAGCTCATGGGTAAATAACAGCTGTGCAAGCACTGCTCCCAACAACAGCATAGCAAGCGGCCATAAATAGAGAGTTAAAGCGCCTTTAACCAGCTCACCTTCCGGCAATAATAAACTGACCGTCTCACCCAGCGCAGGTGCACGCTGATAGTCCCCCAAAGACACACGAATTCTATGGCAACGTCCGGGGTGGATATTATTTAATAAGCGCTGACCGCAGGCACTTTTAACGGAACAACTCTCACAACTGCTGCTACGAATAGTTTCAACCCAGACATGATCGTCTTCAAGCTCAACAACCAGGCCCTCTTCCTTAAACATGATTTGCAGACCCTTTTAATTTGCCCAGACAGAGCTGGCAACTTTTTCAGCCGTCAAGCTGGGAATTTCGCCCACCACCGTGACCAGGTATTTGTCACTTTTATGAAGCAGTTGGCGCGTAAAAGCAACTGTCGCCCCTCGCCGAGCGATGCCATCTCCGACCATAGGCTCATTCGAATGCTCAAGAAAAACGGTAAACGCACTCAAACCATCTGTGTACATATATGAACCCAGGCTTTGCACATCCTCATCCAGACTGCTCTGCAGCCCGGATTTCGCCTTCAAAAACCCAGCTGGCACCCACCTTACCGTCCAGTTAAGACCTTCTTCACCAACAACGGGAGGCTTTTCCTGCCCCGCAGCGTCATGATGATGCGCATACAGGTGGCCATCAGCCTTGGCTTGCAAATCATTCTCGTTAATCTCAGCGCCGATCTCAATATGGGTAAATTGAAAACGCTCCAGAGGATGGTTCTGACTATCCAGCAGCAGTGACTTTAATAACAGCCCTGTTTCCCTATCAAGAAAAAGGCGATGGGCATGACGGTAACCATCTTTGGGTTTTATCGAGATTTGCACGGCATGGCGCCCAGCAACCCGATGCCCTCCAGCCAAGTCAACATCATAATATTCATCCAGCAAAACGACTGAGGAGGAAAGACTTTCAACCAGCAACTCCGCTGGATTGACAGTATAGTCTCCATGCAGTCTCATCATTTTCGTACCCGGATGAATACAGCTGAGTTCATGCCCCTTACGCACAATCTCTCTTGGCTCTCCATCAAGATGCACCAAACGCTCGTATTCAACACCCTCTTTTACGCTATGAAAAATCTGCAGAGTAGTGATCTGGGAGGCATGCTCATAAGTAAATTCCCCTTGATAATTGAGTTCGCGCATACTGCGTGACATTTGATCCAGCCAGGCATGGGCATTTTTCTCAGGGGATGCAGCCCAGCTCTCACTTGCCAAAGATACCCACATAAATGGCATCAAGGTAATCAGCAAAAACGAGGCATTGAAAAAACCTTTTTTCTCCGGCACTGACAAACAGCTCCTATTCAAATCGTGCAACCCGCGCCAAGGGCATCATACCCTGACTATTATTCAGTGCAGCGTGCTCTGCATGCCTCAGCAAATAAGCATCCAGGCGCTGGCGAGCAATAAGCTGATTGGTTTGTGCCTGCTGAATACCTTCTGACAGACTGACTTTCTCACTAGAGTAACTTGCCGGCATAGCATAGCGCTCACCACCAAGCTGCAATAAACGCCCAGCCGAAGGAGTCCTGGGAGAAACAGCCCTTGTTGTAGGGCTAGTACTCGCCGGGGAAACCGCCGCGAGCCGAGAAGGATTAGTAAGCTGGGCAGATGGTTGCTGCGCGACGCTGGCCACCGAAGTGGACGCGGAAGGCATCGCCTGCCCTGGAGCGAGGGTTTGATACTGACTAACACCAAACACCGTTATCATTGCCACCGATGCGGCAATCGCCATGCCACTGATTGGCTTTAGCCATGCAGGTAAACTGCCCGTCGGTGTTTGCTCTCCCCGTGCCTGTACTGTCGCTAAACCAGGCTCCTGCTCAATCGCGGCAACAAGCCCTTGGGAAAGATCAATATGGCTGAAACTGGTGGCATGGTCATTTTTCATCACTGATCGCGCCCGCTGATAACGCGACCAACTGCCGCGCAACTCCTCACCCTGCCCCGTATCACCCTGACCCGAACCACTCTTGTCGAGCTCACCGAGCAGGCGACGTACCTCGAGTTCATCAGCCTCCCCGTCCATAAGAGCGGAAAGGGACTGCCGTAGATTTTCACTCATTTGTGCCACCTCACATGGCTTCTCACTAGAACAGGCTCACTTACCAAAAACCTAAGAACCTATTAAGGGTTTTATTTCTTTATCAATCGCCTCACGCGCCCTAAATATGCGCGACCTTACCGTTCCGACCGGACAGGCCATCACTTCAGCAATATCCTCATAACTTAGACCATCAAACTCGCGTAATGTCACCGCAGTTCGTAAGTCCTCGGGCAAGTTTTTTATCGCTTTATTCACCACCGACAACAATTCATCACTCAAAAGCCTGTTTTCCGGTGTTTCGATATCCTTTAAACGGTTGTCGCCTTCAAACTGAGTAGCATCCTCAGCATCAATATCCACACCCGGTGGACGACGGTTTCTCGCCACCAGAGAATTTTTGGCAGTATTAACTGCAATCCGGTAAAGCCAGGTATAAAACGCACTCTCACCGCGAAACTTTGGCAGAGCCCGATAAGCCTTGATAAAAGCTTCCTGAGCAACATCCTCAACATCCGAAGAATTCACAAATCGCGAAACCAGCCCCAGAATCTTATGCTGGTACTTTAATACCAACAAATCGTAGGCTCGCTTGTCGCCTTTTTGTACGCGCTCAACCAACTGCTGGTCACTCGCTCGCGCCCCCCCCATCTACTGCCCCTTCCCCAAGGTACGGCTTTTGTTCCGGCAACCCGGCTTACAATCTAGCTTAAAACATAACTTACCTATACAGACCATTGGATAGACCATCAGATTCCTAAATAGTTCTTTGGCTATTAGCTTATTGTTCCAAAAAGTATGGATTCGACACAGGCTTGTTTATACTATTCATTATCAGAGTACGCCTTTTGCATTGTGTGCTCTAGGCGATACACTGCATGAGCACTAACATGAGCGCTAAAACAGCCATTAAGGCAGCGAATCATATAATCGCTTCAAGGGATACACAACTAATATAGCTATGAGCAAACAATTTCAACACGATGTCCTGGTTATCGGCAGTGGTGCGGCGGGCTTAACGCTAGCGCTGCGGATTGCAGACTGTTGTGTGGACTCTAGCAATCAGGATGTCCGCATAGCAGTTTTGTGTAAAAGCGATCCGACCGAGGCCAGCACTTATTTTGCCCAGGGAGGTATCGCTGCCGTTCTCGATAGCAATGATACGGTTGAATCTCACATAAGCGACACCCTGACCTCGGGCGCCGGCCTCTGCCATGAAGACGCGGTTCGTTTTACCGTTGAGCACAGCAAACAGGCCATTAACTGGCTAATTGAGCAAGGGGTCGAGTTCACCCGCGATGAAGCACCGGGCAAATCAAAGGATTTCCACCTCACTCAGGAAGGCGGCCATAGCCATCGGCGTATTATCCATGCAGCCGATGCCACCGGCAAAGCCGTATCCAATACCCTTATCAGTAAAGTTTTAGCAAGAGATAACATCGAATTGTTTGATCATCGCCTTGCCGTCGACTTGATCACACAAGATGGCCGCTGTAATGGCGCCTATGTACTCAACCGCTCCAGCGGCTCAGTGGACACTTTTCAGGCCAAGTTTGTGGTGGTGGCTACCGGTGGCGCCAGCAAAACCTACCTTTACACCAGCAACCCCGACGGCAATAGCGGTGACGGCATCGCCATGGCCTGGCGCGCAGGCTGTCGTGTTGCCAATATGGAATTCAATCAATTCCACCCAACTTGTCTTTATCACCCCGCCGCCAAATCTTTTTTAATTACCGAAGCTATTCGTGGTGAAGGCGGTCTGTTAAAGCTGCCTAATGGCGAGCGCTTTATGCACAAATTTGATTCACGCGAAGAGTTGGCACCACGGGATATTGTCGCCCGCGCTATTGACCATGAAATGAAACGACTGGGCAGTGATTGTGTTTATCTCGATATTAGTCACAAGGATCCTGACTTCATCCAAAACCACTTTCCCACCGTCAGTGCACGCTGTGCGGAACTGGGCATCGACATCAGCAAAGAGGCTATCCCGGTTGTCCCCGCCGCTCACTATACCTGTGGTGGCATTATTGTCGACAAACAGGGTAAAACAGATATCCACAACTTACACGCTATTGGCGAGGCAACTTTTACCGGCCTGCATGGCGCCAACCGCATGGCTAGCAATTCACTGCTCGAATGCCTGGTGTATGCCCGCTCGACAGCAGACAGTATTGTCAGCCAACTAAAAAGCACCCCGGCTCCGGCACCTGTGGCCCCTTGGGATGAATCACAAGTTACCGATTCTGACGAAGATGTCATCATCTCCCATAACTGGGACGAGCTGCGCCGTTTTATGTGGGATTACGTCGGCATTGTGCGCACCGACAAACGTCTGCAACGCGCCTTGCGCCGCACACAATTGCTGAAACAGGAAATTGGTGAATATTACAGTAACTACAAAGTCAGCAGCGACCTGATTGAACTGCGAAACTTGATTGTGGTGGCCGAACTGATTATTCGCTCGGCGATGCAAAGAAAAGAAAGCCGGGGCCTGCACTACACATTGGATTACCCGGAGCTGCAAGCAGAAGGAAGAGACACCATTCTTGAGCCTGAAAACTATTGCGCTAACTAGTGTAGTGTCCATCCAGAAACTGGTAGCTTTCGAAAATTAAATCCGGTCATAGCCAACGCAAATCTAGCTCCTAGGCCTTTTCAAGGCCTTTAAGTCGCAAGATCAGCATTGGCCATGACCTCTTTGTTTAATTTCTGGATGGGCACTAGTTAATAATTTTTCTGCACCGGTAATAACGGCGACACGATTGTTTAAGATTTTCATTACAGCTTACCCTCCTAGGCCAAATAGTTTTTTAACAAGATATTTGCTGCCCAGTTTTAATACGGCACCAATGGGCGTGACTTGAGACAGTTTGAATTCATGGATAAGCTGATTGGGGTTGGCATTGTCGACCAGTTTTTTAATGCCGTCGAAATAGGGGCGGGTGATATCATTCCACTCGATTACTTCCAGAATCAGTTTTGGATTATCTTTCATTTCGATATAGGACATTCTTGCTAAACCATCGAATCCAGCATCCACGATAGCTGCAAAACCATTCTCCATTGAGTGTTTATAGCTTGAGGGGAAATCCTCAACACAAACTGCGTAGTGGTGTAAACGTTTACGCTTGGGGTCCGTTAGTGCTTCTTTGTACATGGAGGGTACATCGTTAACCTGCTCAATCAGTTCTAGTTGCAGATCGCCAATATAGGCGAAGGCGATATTCAAAACGACTTTTTCACTGGGTTTGCCTCTATAAAACGCATTGGCTAAGGGGCTGGCATTGCGTGTTAGTAAAAACGGGCCGACGCCATATTTTTCATTCCAGGTTTTTATCGCTTCTTCAATGTCAGGAACGATATACCCTATCTGGCGAATGGGGCCAAACTGTGTTTCCAGTTGTTTTTTGCTCATCGAATTTGTCATGGTATTTGTCCCTGGCATGGTTAGTCGTTTTCAGGGCAGCGAATCCCTTCCGGGTGCTCGATCAGTGCGACGCAGCGGTTGCAGTGGGTGCAGCCGTTAATATAGTTGCGTCCCTCGTTAAGGGCGGCGGTGGCATTGTTGACATAGCGGGGATCTTTTAGCAATGGACGACCGAGTTGGACAAAATCGATACCGGCATTCATGACAGTTTCAAGGCTGTCCATGGTGGTACAGCCGCCGATATAAACAATCTGACACTGCACTTTGTCACGCACACGCTTGGCACCGTCAAGAAAATAAAGTTCCTCGTAGGGGTATTCCTTGAATAGGGAAGGCCCTAATAATTTCATCCCCAGTTTCGCTAGTGGATTTTTTTCTATTTCAATCATGCCTTTGATGATGCTGTCACCACGGAACATCTTCATTACATTGTAGCTGCTGGTACCACCGCTGGTAATGAGCGCATCGATACCACCCTGGTCTAACATCGCCGCCACTTCAATGGCTTCATCTTCATTTAATCCACCTTTGACAGCATCGGTTAAACCCATTTTTCCCAAAATGGGGAAGTCGTCGCCTACGGCCTTGCGCACCGCTTCCAGTACTCGAAGTGGGAGGCGCATACGATTGGCCAGGCTGCCACCGTATTCATCACTGCGTTTGTTGGTTTTAGGGCTGATAAATTGGCTAAGGCCATAACCATGACTGAAGTGGATTTCGGTGGCATCAAAGCCGACCTCTTTCATCAATAGGGCTGCATCGTGATAGGTTTGCACCAGGTGGTCGATGTCGCTGTGGGTCATTGCCCCGGCGAAGGGTAGACCCGATGGAATGCCTAAGATATTTATCTGCGGCGAGGGGCCAAGAGGGCGTTTGAGTCGTTGCATGTGGCGGTTTTTGGAAAAGTTACCACAGTGGGTCATTTGCCCGGAAACCCTGGCGCCACTTTTCTTTAGCTCGGCAGTCATTGTTGTCAGTTGGGGTCTGATCTCGTCGTGCAGATACATCATTTGATCACTGATACGACCATCGGCTTCGGTGGTGCAGTAGCCGATAGTAGTCATGCCAACGCCGCCTTCAGTGATATTCTTGTGGAAATTCAATAGCCTGTCACCTGGGATGCCGTTGGGTGTCATCCCTTCATAGGTGGCGGCTTTGATGATGCGATTGCGAAGTTCCAGTTTTCCCAGCAGTGCGGGCTCAAAGGCCTTGTTCTTTAGTGATGAGCTCAATAGTGAGATCTCCATGGTGTTAGCTCTTTGGGTGGTATTTTGCATAACTTATGCATTTTCTCTGCATAAGTTATGCAGTAAAATTGCATATGTCAATCAGTACAGGTAAATTAGTGCCGTTAGCAGTGAGCTGGTATGAGGTATTGGGTGGTGGATAACAGGGGAGCTATATGGTAGAAAAGCGTCGAACACAAGCTGAGCGCCGGGCAGAAACCTATCGACAAGTGATGAATAGTGCTATTCGTCTGTTTGGTGAGCGAGGTTATGCAGCTACCTCGCTGGAAGATATTGCGACAGACTGTAAGGTTACCACTCGCCCTATTTATCATTACTTCGGTAATAAAAAGGGGCTGTTTGCTGGCGTTAATGAGGTGATGGAAGCGCGTATTATTGATGCCATTGATGCACAAAAAGGTGTGTCCGTGGATGGCGGAGTCTCCACCAACTGGCTAGCTTTTATGACACTGTGTGATGATCCTGGTTTTCGTCGCATTGTGCTGGTGGATGGGCCCAATATTCTTGGCCGTGAACGCTGGTCGAGCAGTGCGGTTTCTGTAAAGGCGAAGGGCTTGTTCAGTCATGAAAAGCGTAATGAGCTTGCCGGGCAATATCGCTCAGAGCTCTTTACGCGAATGGTTATGGGGGCATTTACCGAAGCGGCATTGATGGTTGCCGAAGCGGAGGATGTTTCTCTTGCCAAAGAGCAGGCGGAAAAGTTGGTGGCTGAGCTTTTTACCAGCGTGTCTGATTAGCATTAAAAAATGAATAGTAAACAGGTTAAATAATGCAAACATATTCCTCATTGTTTCAGGAAGGTCAAATAGGCTCCCTGCGTTTGAAAAATCGTTTGATGATGGCGGCGATGGGTGTGCCGCTGGCGGACTGGGATGGCAATACCACTGATCAAATGATCCGTTATTATGAAGCGCGTGCGCGTGGGGGAGTCGGGCTGATTACCACGCAGTTTGCCAGTATTAATGCTGATGCGCAGATGCCGATGACGGCAAATATCTACAACGACGATTCTATTGAGCAGTGGGCGAAACTGGTTGATGCCCTGCATGTGCTTGACACTAAAGTCTGTATTCAATTAATGCATGCTGGTTTGTTATTTATGTTTATGGGTTTTGTGCCCGAGGGTATACGCATAAAAGTGCCATCGATTACGCCGCTGTTGCCTGATGATTTCCCCTACGATGAAATCACCGAAGAGGAGATAGAAAACTATATTGAAGACTTTGCCCAAGGTGCACGGCGTGCTTCCTTAGCCGGCGCGGATGCCGTGGAAATACACGCCTCCAACGGTTGCCTGGTCAGTACCTTTATGTCTCCGATTACCAATCGCCGCGATGACCTTTATGGCGGTAGTGTTGAAAACAGAACGCGTTTCGCTCGGTGCATTGTCGAGCGAATTAAAACGCTGGTGGGTAAGGATTTTCCGGTGATCATTCGTATTAACGTTGATGATGATCTCAAAGGAGGTGTGTCGCCTGAGGAGGTGCTGGCGCAGGCCGCCATTTTGGAAGCGGCGGGGGTGGATGCGATTAATATCTCCTCGGGTCTTGAATACTGGACTTCATCGACCATCCCTTGTTTCAGTTATCCCGATGGTTATATGATGCCGATGGCGGGGAATCTGAAAAAACAATTAAACATTCCCTTGATTGGTGCCGGGAAAATTCCTATGGAGTTGGCGCAGGAGTTAATCTCTACCAATAAAGCAGATTTTATTGCGCTGGGGCGTCCCTTGTTTGCTGACCCTGATTTGCCAATTAAATTTGAACAGGGTCGAGTGGATGAAGTCCGGCGTTGTATCTATTGCAATAATTGTTTACGACTGTCACAAAAATTTGGTTCTGGTGTGTGCTCGGTAAATCCCTATTTGTTTAATGAAGAAAAACTACCCCATAAAATCAGCGAAAAACCTAAACAGGTGATGGTTATCGGTGCGGGTATCGCCGGTATGCAAGCGGCGCTGTTTAGTGCTCAACACGGGCATGAGGTAACACTCTACGAAAAACA
>JAUXDF010000145.1 GCA_030618505.1 Spongiibacteraceae bacterium
CCTACAGTAATACCGATAGGAGCAGTTAGTTCGATATCGCCCCCTCCTAAACCAATATTCGAGCCAGAGTCCAAAAGGCCGGCTCTGGTATTAATGGCCCCAGTTGTTCCATTGATGGTTACACTGATGTCTCCACCCGAATTGCCGATTGCAGTTCGAGAAAACAGGGTACCCGTTGTAATGTCACCATCCTGAGTGATCAGTGTAATATCACCGCCATCGCCGTTGGCAGAGAAGGAGTTTAACTCCCCAGCAGTCGTATCAATGGATGCCGGACCCGTGTTAACGGTGAGAGTGATGTTTCCACCGCTGCCAGGACCACCAAAGGTCCGAGAGGTCAGGGTGCCAGTGGTAATGCTGCCCCCTTGCGTCGTCAAACTGATTGTGCCTCCGTCATCGGCGTTGGAGCTCGAGTCGAGCGTGCCCGCAGAGGTATCGGTCACGTCGCCACTATCGAGCGTAATATCTCCCCCTTGACCGCTACCAGCCGAACTCGAATCGATATCTCTTGTAGAGGTGCTACCAGCGGCAGACAGGGCAACCGCGCCCCCATTACCAGAATTTCCAGAACCATTCGACGAAGAAAGGATTGAGTCCGTGATGCTTATATTGCCATTGGTACTGGTAATGCTGACTGGGCTACCATTTCCAGCATTACCGGCATTACTTCGAGAGCTGGTTTGTATGCTGCCGGCGATGTTGATGTCATCTTTGGCTGAGAATAAAATTCCCCCACCATTACCAGAATCACCAGCACCGCCATCAACAGCCGCAGAAGAAAAAGCCCAAACCAAGCCATTGGCAGTAATACTACCGTTGTTGGCTGTGACCGTGATCCCTTTGCTGCTGCCAGCACTGCCAAAACTTGCTTGAGTGGGGGAGAGGAGGCCACCAGTGCTGATATTGCCGTTCACGGAAGACAAGGTAATCCCGCCACTGCCTCCGGTATTGCTATTCCCAATACCGGAAAGATTGATAGAACTCGCAAATAGGTCACCTGCAGTAATATCATCCGTGGCATCAAGGAGAATCGCCCCTGCCTCACCCTGAACAGAAATAGTGTTCAGCTCACCGGCTGTCGTATCAATAGTTTCTCCACTTAGAAGGGTGATGTCTCCCCCTGTCCCACTGATGGCACTACTCGCGAAAATATTGCCAGTAGTAATGTCTCGAGGCGTTTTGAGAAGGATTGTGCCTGCCTCTCCCAGATCGGAGCTGGAACTTAGCTCACCAACGGTAATATCGCCACTATCAGCAATAAGCGTAATTTCGCCACCACCTGGATTGAAGCTAGTGTTTAGCGAGCCTGCACTCGTATCAATGGCACCGCCGCTACGGATGTCAATTGTGCCACCGTTCGTCGTGATGTCGGCATCGATATCGACAGTATCCCCAGCAGCCCTAAGGATCAAATTCAGTTTATTACTATTGGAAGAGATCTTGTCCTGTAAAACGATATTATTTTCTGCGTTCAGGGTGAGCGTTGCTTCTCCACCTGCTGTCTTGTTAATTATCGCTGTTGGTTTCTGGCTGATGTTCCCTTCATCCATGGGCCCTCCTCCCGTTGCGGTTGACGTATCTAAAGTTACGCTAGTACCCGTATTCAGAACATCGTTGATTTGATCTGCACCTACTAGATTCGTATCTATTCCCAGACCTGTACCTGGTGGGCCAATAGCAATATCCGTGGGATCGATCAGCCAGGTGCCACCTTTACCATGAGGAGCCGAGGCGTCCGGCGTGCTGGTAACCTTGAGAGACTGTTTGGCTGAGGTTTCTATTAAGCCTCCGTCGCCGGAAACAGCGCCGCCTTTTGCGGTGAATGCTCCCTGAATATCGGCTGTCTCATCCGCCCAGACAACAATCTTTCCACCATTTCCTTCGCTGAGTCCATCGGCATTGATGCTGGCATCATGCGCCACGTAGGTGTGCTTGGCGTTGGGCTCCGGGCCCTTTCCTTTTAGGTTCCCGCCGATGAGCACTTTGCCACCACCGGTATCTCCGCTTGCATCAATATGTGCCCCATCAAAAATCCTGACTTTCTCGCCGAGAACCTTTACCGTACCAGCGCTCCGACCCTCTTCCCGACCGGATACATCAAGGCTTCCAGCGACCTTCACGATGCCGCTATCACCGCCCGAAAGGATGATGGCGCCGTCGCGTTCTTCAACGCTTTGCGCTTGTATCACGCCGTCCATATTGATGGCGTTTGCAACCACCGCCTCGGCCGTTTGCGCGGTCATCTCCACCGTTCCTCCATCTGCCAGAATTTGCCCGGAGTTGGAGACCAAGGCGTTAACCTGTTCACCGTTTTCATCCGCCGGCTGTTGCGTCACATCGGATTCAATACCAAATGAAAGCAGCCCGTCGCCCTCGAAATCAACGGCAAAGGTTTTAGCTCCTGCAAGCGCAACTTGCCCTAAGCGTGCCTGGATCAGTCCCTCATTACGAACAGCAGACGCCGCCAATACAGCAAAGCCGTTCTCGTCAATATGGATCTGGCCCCGATTGACCACTGCTGCGTTATCATTTTTCGAAGCCATATCGAAATTATAACTTCCCTCCATAAAATCCTGATTGCGGATATCCGCCGTCGTTGCGATAAGACCGGCAACATCGACTCGCGAATCCTTGCCAAAGAACACGCCATTGGGGTTGACCAGAAAAATTTGGCCATTGGCTGTGAGTCGTCCCAGGATGTTTGAAGGGTCATGACTTTGCACGCGGTTAAGCGCAATGGCGGATCTCGAGGGTTGCTGAAAGTTTGTATGTTCTCCAGAGCCAATACTAAACCCACGCCAGTCGATCACCGCCTTGTTTGACTGCTGGATTACATCAAGGCGCGATGGGCTTGTTTGTTGGATGGAGGCCGAACCGGCAACTACTTTGCCACCTTCGGGATTGGCCCAGGCCATTCCCACTGCCATGCAAAATGATATAAAAAAAACACAAAACGGTAAGATCGAATGATGCGCGGTAAAAAAATCAAGACAGCGGATTCTTCCAGACCGAAGAGGAAACCATTTCTTGTCTGAGACCGGTTGCTCGAGGGATAGTGTGTAATTAACCATAGGGGCTCCTTTTTCCGCTAAAAGCGCGCTAAGAACTGAAAGATGAAACGTGGATCTGTGTCATTTTCGGTTGTCGGTGTTTTGGTCAGTGGATTGGCGATTTCCAGGTCCAGAAAAAAATTATCCCAAAATTGCGTTCGTACACCTACCCCTGCAGATGCCAGAGACTCCCGACCTTGTCCGCTGTCTTTGTTCCATACGGTACCATGATCATAAAATCCGTAAACCTGGTAGCCGAATAAGGGGCCGAAATCCGTGCGCCTGCTATAGCGCGCCTCTGCCGTAAAACCAATTCCATGGTCGCCTTTGAGCTCAGCCGGATCGTAGCCACGCCCAAACTGTTCGCCCCCCACCGAGAACTCTTCGTCGGACAGCAATGGATCAAAGGCATACTGGGCATCCACGGCAAGAAAAAGTCCAAAACCAGCCGTTAACGGCTGGTAACGTTGCCCGCGGGCCCGTAGCACCGTGGCATCGCTTTGACCTTCCCTGCGGGATAATCTATCATCACCATGATCGCTTGCGCCAAAAATGCTTAAACCCTGGCGAATGCCAAGACCGACCATGGATTGACCATTTAATTGGTCCTTGAATTCATAAGTGGCATTTACATGAAGCACCCGGAGATGGTCCCTGCTTATGCGTTCGTTGCTAAATTCAACAGTTGAGCGTATAAAATCGAAGCCACCTCTGAGATATAGGTTTTTCGATCGAGAACGTATGATGGGATAACTAAAGAAGACTCTGGCCGACAGGCTGTCGGTTTCCACGTCCAGATCCTCCAACGTGTGACCGGGTTTAGAGGGGCCGTAAGCCGCAGAGAGACCAGCCTTCAAGCCCTCATCGCCAACTAATTGCTCGTAGGTAAACTGACCAAACTGCTGCTCGTCGTCTTCAGTGGCGAACAAGAATACCTCTGCGCGCTCGCCGAGTGCCGTAGTGGCGTTTTCCTGTACTGTGATAGCGGCCCGGATGGGGCCGGTAAACTTGGACCCGCGATTATTGGCTAGCACACTTCCTTCGAAGGGCTTACGTACTACTTTGACGACCAATTCTGAGGCACCGGTTTTCTCTGGATCGGGCCGCAAAATCCCAGCTGCGCTCATGCCTGGAATGTCCGTGACCAGCAGCAGGTACCGCTCGAGGTCTTGAATACGCACCGGTTGTGCATGCATCACTTTATCCATATAGGTTTGAGCACGCTGACGTACCGCCCCTATTTCCCCTTCAACGATCACTTTGCTGACAAAACCCTCGATAACACTTAGTCGGAACACACCATCTCTAGCCATCTGGGGGGGTACTATTACACGGGTCAGCAGGTACCCCGCGCTTCGATACTTCTCTTGGATCTCCTCGGCAATATGAAACAGGCGCCGAACCGATATCTCTGTTCCGAGTAGATCACCGTAGATATTCTTTAAATCCTCATCGGAATAAACGGTTACTCCCTCAATAACGAGTTCTTGAAGTATCGTTCGAATTCGCTCAGCATCGGGTGGCACAGCCCCGCGTTCAGGTTCGATCGTGATGTTAGGCGGCGTGGCAGGAGGTATAGAGGATATTACTGGTGGTCCTGGCATAGGTTCAGCTGGTGGCGGTGGCCGGACGGCCGGAACTGACAGAGATTGCGCAAAAACCGAGGTAAAGAGGCTGGTCAGCACCAGTACCAACATGGCAGACGATTTTGGACTCATGAATCTTATCCTAACTCTACAACAATCCATCTGGTTCCCCTAAAGGTCGAATGAGTGCTTGTTCTTGTATAACAATGCAAATTAATTAGCAAGATGTAACTTTTATTGTTGACGACGAATTTTACATCCGTGATCTTTTGACTCTGCTAATAGAATCAACCGGGTTAAAGGTTAAAGTTATGATTCTGCATTAACTTAATTCTAACGCCAATTTCCCGAGAATTGCAAGCCTTTTAACCCAATTAGTAAGGACGTGGAGAAGGTCTTGAAAAAGACTTTTGACGGGATCAAATTCAGAATATTTGTGATAATAAAGGGTTTAAGAGGCTCTTGCCAGCATGAACAAAAGGAGAAATTCATTTCTAAGGAATAACTCGTGCCATATTGGCATTAGTGATCTGAAAATTAATATAAAAAAATTATAGAATACAGGAATGATAGAAACTCGCTGGGGGAAATGGGTTTTACTGCAAAACTTTAATGAGTTCTATCAATAAAGCCCACAGGACTTAACCCTTTGGTTCGCGTGACGATTGAGATTGTTTGGTCAGGAACAAATAGGTAAGTAAGGCTGGTAACTTTATTTCCTCAGACTACCTTATCTACTATTTCCACTAGATCGTTTGACTCATTTATTCTAACTCATGACCATTTAATGCATCATATGACAGATGGGGATGACCTATTTTTTTAAAACCTGTCTTTAATCCTATATTTTATAGGCTTAAAAACACCTTCGAACAAAACAATCAACTACTTACCAGCTAGTACTTTGCAAAAATACTTTAAAATCTGTGAATCTAAGCTATATTTAAACAAAGATTAAGCATTCTAAAGTAGACAAAATGGAGCCAAGAAAAAAAATTCGTATTGGTGATTTACTGGTTCAAAACCGAATTATCACCCACGAACAACTGATGTCAGCATTGGCAGAGCAAAAGAAATCAGGTAGAAAATTAGGTAAAGCATTAATTGACCTTAATTTTATTAGTGAAACAGATCTGCTCAATTTTCTCTCTCGACAACTGCAAATTCCATTTATTGATATTGCTCAATATCAACGGGATGACAAAATTGCGAATGAATTGCCAGAAAGCCTAGCCAGACGATTCAGAGTGATGCTGCTAGAAAATAATGAGCATGATGTGCTGCTGGCTATGGCTGATCCTACCGATTTAATGGGACTGGATGAACTGACTCGAATCCTTAAAAAAAGAGTTCGACAAGCCATCGTTAGAGAAAATGATTTGCTTCAAGCGATTGACCAAACGTATCGCCGTACTGAAGAAATCAGTAATTTAGCAGGGCAGTTAGATGAAGAATTAGCTGAAAATGATTTTGATTTTAATACCCTCATTACTTCTGATGAAGTTGCTGAAGCGCCTGTAGTCAAATTATTACAATCTATTTTTGAAGATGCTGCTCAAGTAAATGCCTCTGATATTCACATAGAACCTGATGAGAAGGTGTTACGCATCAGGCAACGGGTTGACGGTGTTTTAAATGAACATATTTTAAATGAAGTTAAAATAGCATCGGCATTAGTTGTTCGTTTAAAGCTGATGTCTGGGCTTAATATTTCTGAAAAAAGACTGCCTCAAGATGGTCGGTTTAGCATTCGAGTTAAAGGCAAGTCGTTAGATATAAGGCTCTCTACTTTACCAGTGACTCATGGTGAATCAATCGTCATGCGCCTGCTTGATCACTCTCAAGGCTTATTAAACCTGGATAAGTTAGGTATTCCAGAAGGGTTATTAACACGTTTTAAATCATATATTAAAAATCCTCATGGTTTAATCCTGGTAACTGGCCCTACCGGTAGTGGTAAAACCACTACACTTTATGCCGCATTAACAGAAGTCAACAAACCCGAGACAAAAATCATCACAGCGGAAGACCCTGTTGAATACAGTCTACCTCGCATCAATCAATCTCAAGTTAATGAGAAGATTGGTTTAACTTTTGCCAATGTTTTACGATCTGCCTTACGACAAGATCCTGATGTTATTCTGGTAGGCGAAATGCGAGATACAGAAACCGCAGAAATTGCCATTCGAGCATCTATCACCGGTCACTTGGTTTTCTCTACCTTACATACCAATGGCGCAGTAGAAACAGCAACACGCTTATTAGACATGGGGGTAGAAGGCTATATATTGGCCAGTGCGCTACAGGTAATTATTGCACAACGCTTGGTCAGACGAATATGTGAACATTGTAATACAGGTAAAGAGATTGAAGACGCACACAGAACCTGGTTAGAAAACACCATGAATTGTGATAGCAAAACTATTCAATTTAAGCATGGTACGGGCTGTAATCATTGCAGTCAAACAGGGTACAGAGGAAGAATAGGAGTATACGAATTATTAGAAATGCGCCATGAAACGTTAGATGCTTTACGACGAAATGATTCAGCCGCCTTTACTCAAGCGGCAAAAAGTACGCCGGGGTTTGTGCCTTTTACGGAATGTGCTTTAAAATTCGTCCGCCAAGGTATTACTAGTTTAGACGAAGTGATCCGCATTACTGGTTCAGGCGTTTAATATGGCAAGCTATGCATACAAAGCGCGCAATCAATCCAGTAAGTTGATTGAAGGGGTAATTGAAGCAGAAACGGCAAATAAAGCCGCTCAATTGCTGATGGGTAAAGAGTTAACCCCGATCTCGATCAAACAGCATATTGTAAAAGTTGATTTAATGGATCAATTTAACCAATGGCAAGCCGTTAGCAGCTTAAAGATTGATGACATCATGCTGTTTAGCCGCCAAATGTATAGCTTAAGTAAAGCGGGTGTACCCATTATTAGAGCGATCCATAGCTTGATTGAATCGACTCGTAATATAGCATTATCGAG
>JAUXDF010000199.1 GCA_030618505.1 Spongiibacteraceae bacterium
CAAACAGGGTTAAGCCCAAGTGTTTGCGCCAGAAAATTATAACTCTGGCCAGAGAAGTGCAAGCACTGTACCAAACAAATATTATTGTTTAAATACAAGGAGATGGGATGCGTGAGCGATTGAGCCCGACATGTATTGTCAAACTTTTGGCAGGCTCTTATACTGCTGGTGCGGGGGCCGCACCCTACGGTAGGGTGTGGCCCCCGCACCATGGAAAATAACTTATTTACTCAAATCAAAGGAATGATTATGCCCAACTATCGTCGCCCCCATTTAAATGGCGGCTGTTACTTTTTTACTGTGACAGCGTATCAGCGCCAAAACATATTTACAGAAGAACTTTTTCGCGCATCATTGCGCCATGCAATCACCTATGTACGCAAGGACAAGCCCTTTCATATTAACGCATGGGTATTGCTACCCGATCATCTTCATTGCATATGGACACTGCCGGAAGATAATGGCGACTTTTCCGCACGCTGGTCAATGATAAAAAGAGCTGTCACAAAACAACTAAAAAACCGAAGTATAGCAATACCAAATACACGCTCTCGAGGAAAGCGCCAGGAGTCCACTCTCTGGCAACGACGCTTCTGGGAACACCAAATCAGAGATGACAGGGATTTAAAAAATCACATGGATTATTGTTATTGGAATCCGGTAAAGCACGGGTTAGTTAATGGCGTTAACGATTGGCCGTATTCAACCTTTCATCGAGATGTAAAGAACGGGATTTACCCTGAGAACTGGTGTGGCATTCCAAGTCATGATGATGACAAACATAATTTTGGTGAGTGAATAAGATCGGTGGTGCGGGGGCCGCACCCTACAATTCGTGCGAAAACAATATTGTGAAATATCCCCGATATCAAAACAACATTTCGCACCAAAACCATACCGTAGGGTGCGGCCCCCGCACCAACCGATATAAACTTACACCACAAAAATCAACCCGGCCCACCCGAACGCTGAAGATTATATTTACGCATTTTTTCAACCAATGTCGTACGTCGAATCTGCAACCTTTCCGCCGCACGCGCGACAACGCCCGAGCAATCATCCAGCGCCTGCTGAATCAGATTTCGCTCAAGATTGGTCAAATACTCCTTCAAGTCCAGACCATTAACCGGCAGCAAGGCTGGCCCGTCAACACTCAAAATATTCAGCTGATTGGTTTCAAAGGCAATCGCATCCAGTGCAGCAACACTGTCTTCATCATTCTCATCCACATGGCGAAACTTTTTCGGTAAATCCTGAACACCCACGACGCCATAGGGGTGCAGTATCGCCATACGCTCCACAAGATTAGCTAATTCTCTAACATTGCCCGACCACTGATGACGACACATCGACATAATCGCAGCAGAGTTAAAACGAATGGAACCACGTTTCTCGTTCTCCATGCGGGCAATCAGTTCATTGAGCAACAAGGGAATATCTTCTGCACGATCTTTCAAGGCAGGCATTTCGATGGGAAACACATTCAGACGGTAAAACAGATCTTCACGAAAAGTACCCTCCTCAATCATCTGCTCAAGGTTTTTGTGGGTAGCGGCAATAATGCGCACATCGGTCTCAACCGTTTTGTTACTGCCCACACGCTCAAAACAACGCTCCTGCAAAACACGCAGGATTTTCACCTGCATATTTAAAGGCATGTCGCCAATTTCATCCAGAAACAAGGTGCCGCCCTGGGCCATTTCAAAACGGCCTGCGCGACTGGAGATGGCTCCGGTAAAGGCCCCCTTCTCATGACCAAAGAGCTCACTCTCTAGCAGCTCAGGTGGAATCGCACCACAGTTCACTGGCACAAAAGGTTTATGGCGACGGTGGGAATTATAATGCAGGTTACGGGCAACCACTTCTTTACCTGTTCCTGAATCCCCGGTAATCAGCACAGTGACATCTTTATCAGCTACCTGCGCCATCATCTCACGGACTTTTTGCACCTCACGACTGGTGCCAACCAGGCTTCTAAACAACTGCACATCACGTTGCTGCTGACGCCCCATGCGAATGGCGTGTTGCTCACGAAATACCTGCGAGCGATGCAGGTCATCAAGCAGCTTGTTATAGGTGGGCGGGTATTGAAACTGGGAAATAATGGCATGACGCGAATCCGGGTCGCTGATGCTCTCCAGATCATCATCCCCCATATGGATAATGGGGATATGTGCATCCCACTGGCGAATTTCACCCAAAGCTTTTTCAAGACTGGTACCAATACCACACTCACCCAGGATGACGGCGATAAGGCTACCCGCATCATCAGAGGGGTGCTGGGTAGAGAGTTTTAACCACTCCCCATAGGAATAATTGATGGGCACTTCACCCAGAAAATCCAGAATAACACTCAGATCATGACGACGCTGGTCGTCATCATCAACAACGATAACTCTAATATCCTGCCACATTAAGGGTACAACCTTTGTTATTTATTTTTGTAGGGTGCGGCTTCCGCACCGTATTCGTTTCGACGCTGAAGTATATGACGCGTGCCTTTGGTGCGGGAGCCGCACCCTACGAGAGAGTAAAAAGCCATAGCCCGCAATAACACCAACCGTCACTTGTTTGACTTCAATGCACCTAAGTAAAGTATGATTTGACCGTTTAGTCAAATTAATGACAGATATTAATATAAATTAACTAGAACTGGAATACCGACGAAGAAAATCGTCAAGAAAAGATAATATTTAACAGTTTCCCTATAGCCGGCCAAGTTTTAGCACCTTACACCGGCGACTCCAAGCGTATATCGCCCCGATATAAATGAACACTTTATTTACTGCCAATGAATCGGGCCATCAACAGCTTCAGCTTTAAACCTGATTAGGGAGAGGGTACAGCCCCCATAAACTGCAATGCCTCTTCACGAATACCATCCCACCCCGATTTAACGGTACGCAATAGTTCGCTGACCTCCTCCAGCATAGCCTCATCATTGGCGATATTGGCCTTGAGCAGCTGCTGAGAGATATACAGATATAGCGCATCTAGGTTAGCGGCTAATTCCTCTCCCTTATCCATATCCAGACTGCCACGTAAAGCTTCCACCACACTAATCGCTTTACTAATATTTTCCCCTTTTCCGGCAACATCCTTCCGCTGCATCTGCCCTTTTGCCAAAGCAATACGCTTCAACGCACTCTCAAACAACATCTGGGTCAAGCGGTGAGCATCTGCATTCATTACACCGGTTTGATTACCGATTTGCTGGTATTGCTGCGTAGCTCCACTATTTGGACTATTCATAAAAAACCACCTTTTACCGGACTATTCCGGGATTAAAACAAAAACTCATTAATAAGTTAGTAAACACATTATTCCTTTTCAACAAATCACCTAGCTGAGATAGGATAAAATGGCTTTTGCGCCCCGCTGTACTTTAGCACCATTACGAATGGTTTCACGACGCGCATCTACAGCCAATGCCTGCAGATCAGGCTCAACATTGAGCAGATCCCCTAAATTTTTCTGATAAAAGACTGCATTATTTTCATCTGCAGGGAAGTGCTTAAAATGCAACACCAGGCACTCATGCCTTTGAGAGGCAATTTTTGTCGCCCTGTTCCAATCAGCCTCCTGAAACGCTACTAGCAAGTCCTGCGAAATGTCAGCAATATTATTCCAGCTATCAATCAAGGAGCACTCTTCGTTTAAGTCTCTATCTAGCATTTAAAGTTAATCTCCTTTTTGACCGATTTTGGCTATACCCGCCAACTGTTGTGTTAAAAAATCGCCGGTACGATTTAACTGCCCCACCAAAATATCGAGATTGGAAAATTGTGCTGAATAACGTGCTTCCATTTTAGTAAGTCGGAATTCCAAATCGATGCGCTCATCATTAATCCTTCGTAGCTTCTCAAGCAGGCCATCTTGTTGAGTCTGGAACGCACCATCAGAGGCAAGAAAGCTATCCGTCAGGTCATCTAACATAACCGCTACGCCATCATCGCTGGCAAACAGCAAACCAATATCACCGGGTCGACTTGTCAATGCAGCACTCAGCTTTGTATCATCAAGTGCAACAGTTCCATTACGATTTGTACTCAAACCCAAAAAGGCCATATTATTAAAATCATCCGCCGCACCCGATACCATGCCAGTAAGGACACGACGAATAGAGGACTCGATAGAGGATATACCCGCATCCGCACTCAACAAACCTCTTGTTTCCGTTGACGGATCGTAATCAGTCAACTGATTAAAAACGATCATCAATTCGTTATAGGAAGCTACAAAAGTTTCGATTTCAGATTTTAAATTTTGCTTGTCCTCAACAACTGACAAACCTTCAGGATCAGTTGTCTGGGCAACTGCTATTATCGTCACACCATCGATAGCATCATCAAATGAGTTCGAACTGTTGCTGACAGTAAAACCATCAATAGTAATACTGGCATCCTGTGCCACGTCAATCTCATCCATCTGACTATTAACATCACCATCCAGATAATGCAGACGCGACAAACCTGTAGCATCATTACTGATGCCATCATCATCACTCACCGCAATTTCAATCTGACTATCCGCGCCAGTATCATTGGCGGTAAGAATAAATTTTGTTACCGTACCGCCAAGACCATCATCAACGGTTAACAGCGATGCCCGCACCCCGGTATTATCCAAAGCCTCATTAATGGCATCACGCACTTGCGCCACCGTATCGTTCTCACCGGTAACAATATCAATATTAAAACTTGAACCACCAACACTGATCGTTAAGGTTCCCGAACCCAGCACTTCGGTGGGACCACCAAAATCAGCGGCGGAGGACAGCTTATTGGCAGAAGCCAAATCCAGTACTTCGATACTGTAGTTGCCAATAGCAGCATCACTATTCGCAGTTGCGGTAAATGTACTTTCATCGCCACTAACAGCACTTCGCTGATTAAAAAAGCTGATATTTTTAAGATTGCTCAGGGAATCCTGAAAAGTAGAAACGGTGGCTTTTAAGCCACCAATAGCAGAAAAAGAGGCATTGGCTTCGGCTTCCTGGAGCTCCAAACGCGCTTCAGTGGGAGCACGCTCGGCTTCCATAATACCTTCTAGCAGACCCTGCAGGTCCAGATTTGAACCTACACCCAAGGATGAAATGGATGCCATGCCGCTTACCTCTTTTTAAACAACTACATTGAGTGACGTTATCAGATTGCTGTGACTACCACTACGTCGCTCTGTATAACTATAGACCTAATCCTGTACTCGCTTCTCCTTACATACAGTTTTCAAAATGCACATTACGTGCCAACAGTCTATCTAAAACAAACAACCTGCTACGAAGATCAAGCACATCAAACCTGACTTTTAATAAACAGGCTCATCGGCTGACCCTCTAGCATCCTGGCCAGGTTCAGCGTCTCCTCAGGTGGAATCTGGCGAATCAACTCTGCTGTTTCCGCATCATAAACACTGATCACCGTATTACCGGTAGACTCCTCGATCTCAAAGGAGAGTGTGCGCTTTATATTCTGCACATAATCATTGAGCTGTTTTACCGCGCCTTCCAGTTCAGTTTTTTCATTTGCCTCATCCGCTAGCGCATCCTTCACCGTAGCTTTTTCTGCCAACGAACTAATGGCAGCGACCCTTGTTTCTGCATCTGTTTTTTTAGATGGATCAACTTGCGCAGACTTTTGCTGATTAGCTACCGCTGGAGTTAACTCTACCGCTGGTGCTTTCACACTAGACTGAGCTATCGCGCTCGAACCCGGCACTCCATTGTTAATAATCACTGCTTATCACCTCCATTAAAACCGCGAACAGTCTGTTGACTGCTCGCGACCTCAATTACACTATTTACCTTACTGCAGCAATGATAACACTTGCTGAGGCAAGCTATTAGCCTGTGATAATACAGAGATACCTGCCTGTTGCAGAATCTGGTTTCTGCTCAGTGCTGCAGTTTCTGCTGCAAAATCCGCATCCTGAATACGCGATCGTGCTGCTGATACGTTTTCGGAAATATTACTCAGATTTGCAATAGTCGACTCCAGACGGTTTTGCACCGCACCCAGATCGCCTCGTTGTGAAGCAATCGCTTCAAGGGCTTTATCGGCTACAACCAGAGCATCCTGGGCGCCTGCAACAGTACTAATATCAATATCAGAAACGGCTTGAAGTGCTGAACCTTCAGGGTCATCATCGAATAATGTCAAGGTACCACCTTCAAGCGTAAAAGCTCGTGAAGAATCCAACTGCACATTACCTACGATAGTTGCATCTCCCAGGATAAGATCAACCTCACTGCCAGCAGACAAATCAGTCTCTCCA
>JAUXDF010000205.1 GCA_030618505.1 Spongiibacteraceae bacterium
TCTCATACTCATCTCGACATGCCTGACTACAGCGGCCACGATTACCAGAATTACCCACACTCACTGAACTGGAATAACACTGGCCTGAAAAAGCGATGCATAAAGAGCCATGCACAAACACCTCGGTAAGCATACCTTGCTGATGAGCAACTGCCGTTAACTCTTTAATCTCGGTCAGGTTCAATTCCCTTGACAGGTTAAGCCTTGATACCCCTATTTTGTTGAGAAAAAATAGCTGCCCCTGATTATGTCTGGTTAATTGGGTGGAGGCATGCACATCAAGGCTTGGGAAGTATTTTTTAACCAGATTAAACAAACCCAAATCCTGGACAATAAGCCCATCAATCGTGGTATTTACCAGCTGATTAAGCAGCTTAATTAATGCGGGCAGTTCATGCTCGAGTATCACCACATTAATGGTTAAAAAGACTTTACAATCATATTGATGCGCCAGCCGTAACACTCCGCAGAGCTCATCAAATGAGAGATTGGCGGCACGATTGCGGGCATTAAAGGTAATCAGACCACAATATACGGCATTAGCACCTGCAACAATCGCCGCCTTTATCGCCTCTACATCCCCACCCGGGGCTAATAATTCCAAGCGCTTAGTCATCGAGATACAACTCACCAGATTCTATAGTCATCAATTTGTCGGGGATTTTATCCGCATCCATTGCGTATTGCTACAGCTTAAACAGTTGAGAGACGTAACATCAGGAGCTAAAAAGAAAGGCAAAAACCATGATAACCCTCGGGCTATATTTATATTTTTAACACTAAATACAGGAGGGGTTAATGAAAGCGCTTAATGCAAATCCAGCATCCGGCAAAGTCGTATATTTGCCTGAACTCTGCTACTCTGCGTCGCTTATTAGCAAATCAAATATGAGTGAACAACATGGCAGATACCCCTAACAAAATTGAGATTATTAATGCCGCCGAGCCTAATGGTGCAGCCGAGGTATACGAGCCGCCCCGTGCTTCTGGACAGCCTGAATCAGCAGGCAACGATATGTCACCTGAGGAAATGGCGGATATGTTTATTCGCGTTGCCAACGATCTGGTCGATACTCAAAAAATTGGCAATGTAAGCAGGGCAATGCGTTTGGCTACTTCAATGTTTAATTGCCACGAGTATTCTTTAAAATCTCCCGATATGGAAGTTGATAGGGGCGATACCATTGAGTGGTTTACCAACGAGTTCCGCTCCATGCTGGAATATCATATGGACGTCATTAAGGCCGATAAAGACAGTAAAAGCTCAGGCAGTTAAGGCGCCTCTGATTTGAGTTCGTGTTATATTTTACTGTGCAGAGCGTGATTTATTTTATTGCTTTAAATAAAATAAATCACAGCCCTTATAGTAAGCAGATCCCAGCTCACTATAAAATTATTTTTGCCAAAACCATTATTAGTGACAACCCGGAGCGCAGCTGGAAAGAACTTGAAGAGCAGGCGTTCGGCCCTTTTGAATAACAATCTCATCGACCAGATTTATTCATAAATCACCTAATTTTAATTACCAGGAAGGTGTCTTATGGCAATTGCCCCTATTGAAATACACGGTAAAAAAATATTGATCACAGGCCCCACTGGCCAAGTCGCCATGCCCGTGGTCGAAGCATTTACAAAAGTTGCCGACATTTATGCCTTGGCCAGGTTTTCCAATCCCGCCGATCAGCAGAAAATGGAGTCGATGGGCGCCAAGACGATAAAAGCAGATTTGGCCTCTGATGACTTAAGCCATCTGCCAACAGATTTTGATTATGTAATCAATTTTGCGGTTGTCAAAACGGGCGGGTTCGAATATGACCTAAAGGCTAATGCAGAAGGTGTCGGGCGCCTGATGATGCAGTGTAGAAATGTTAAGGCATTCCTGCATTTTTCATCCACCGGCGTTTACCAATACCAGGGGCAGGAACCGCTTACAGAGGAGTCCCCTCTTGGTGATAATCACCGCAAGATGTTCCCCACTTACAGTATCAGCAAAATTGCTGCAGAGACGGTATGCCGATTTGTTGCCCATCAGTTTAATATACCCACCACTATTGCTCGCTTGAATGTTCCCTATGGAGACAATGGGGGATGGCCCTACTGGCATCTAATGATGATGAAAGAGGGGATCCCAATTGATATTCACCCGGAACGTCCCAATTACTATAATCCGATTTACGCAGAGGACTACATCGAGAAAATACCTCGACTGCTAGCGATAGCCAGTGCTGAGGTAACAACCTTAAACTTTGGTGGATCTCAGCGAGTTTCTATCGAAGAGTGGTGCTCCTACCTTGAAAAATTGACAGGCCTTGAACCTCGCTTTAGAGATGACGATAAAGCCTTCGGTAGCTTGTGGTTCGATACTACTAAGATGGAGGCGTTGATTGGGAAAACACAGATCGATTGGCATAAGGGTATTAAGAGAATGGTAACGTCCCTTTCACCGGAGTTACTTAAACCATAATTGGATATAACAATATGGCACGTGTTGATATTCCAGAGGGCGACTTAGCAGACAAGCACCGCTTAATAGATTTACAACCAGCAACTGGACAGAAAGTCGTTTACTGAACCGCAATGAAAACTGACCGTTGAATATGCGAAGCTTTTTTACCCTCAACCACATTAATTGCAGGTTTAATGACTAAGGGCAGAGCGCTTTAAGTTCTTCAGGTTGAACAAGGCTGCGTCATCTAGGAAATTCTCCTCTACGGGCCTCCTAACTAGTGCCCATCCAGAAATTAAACAAAGAGGTCATGGCCAATGCTGATCTTGCGACTTAAAGGCCTTGAAAAGGCCTAGGAGCTAGATTTGCGTTGGCCAGGAGCGTACTTAATTTTCGAAAACTTCCGGTTTCTGGATAGGCACTAACTAATTAATGATAATGCGGCCTATAAATCAAATGTTAACTATTTAACCTAATCGCTCGAACGGCATCACGTACAAAAAGTGATCAATCTCTCAAAATCGAATTTTACCCCCGCTTTCACCCTCCCGGCAGTTGTACATATATCGTCCAATATGCAAAATAGTTCTGACGCATTGGCCAAAGCGGCCAGAATTAGCATAAAAACAGGCGAGAAACATGAAATATCCATTTGGGAGACTTATTTTTATAGCAGCAGCATGCTGTAGCTTAGCGGCGTGTGTGGTTGAACCGGGTCCGATAGTTGAGCCGATAGTTGAGGAACCGGATCCGATAGTTGAGGAACCAGGCGACCCAACTGAAGTTAAAGTGATGGCCACATTGAGCTGGAATGCCCCTATATCAAGAGAAGATGGCTCAGATCTGGCGAATGATGATATCGCCAGCTATGAGATCACATATATAGCTGACGATGGAGAACTACACACGGAGCAAGTTGTGGCCGACACAACTGTCTGGACAACCACTTTAAATGAGGGCAACTATACCTTTGCAATAGCTGCGACAGACATTTATGGTCTTAAAAGCCAGCTGAGCACGTCCCTAAGCTGCGAGATAACGCCATCAGATTACTACTGCAACTAAACCATATAACAGACGGCTTCACTTACGCCAGTGAGCCCACACATCAAGGTCTTGCTTTGAATCCGAGTCTGAATCCGAGCCTGAGCCTGAGTCTGAGCCTGATTGCCTATCTAGCTTGGCCTTGCCGTAGGGGTTTGATTTATTACCGTTCTCAGGCTTACTGACGGAGATTTCCGCTGGCGAGCGTGGCTGCTGATCCAGGGAAATGGTTCTATCTCGTGGCGGCAGGTCGTACTGCTCGTCACTGGGCTTGGGCAAGCGTTTAAATTTATACAGATAAAAACCTTCCACCTTCTCCCTGGCCCAGGGAGTCTTGCGTAGAAATTTCAGACTCGACTTGATACCAGGGTTGCTCTTGAAGCAATTGAAGTTCATCGCATCAGCCAAAACCTCCCAGCCGTAGTGATCAACCAACTCGGTTAACAAGAACTCAAGCTTTATGCCATGTAATGGGTTATTCCTTTGTTCTTCAATCATGGGGATTCCTGGCGCGTGTTTTAGTGCTAGTTTAAAGCTATTTATAACGAATGCTAGTTAGTGCCTAACCAGAAATTAAACAAAGAAGTCATGGCCAATGCAAATCTTGCGACTTAAAGGCCTTGAAAAGGCCTAGGAGCTAGATTTGTGTTGGCTATGACCGGATTTAATTTCTGGATGGGCACTAGTTAGTGTCCATCTGGCAACGGCCGTTTTCCTCCCTCCCACTTTAGGAGAGAGGACTACTTAGAGCATCCGTTAAAATAGCAACCATCCGGGTACCGCTACAAGCTCCCCTGTTATAATCATAAATTTGGACAGCAAAATGGGCATTTCCAAATACCCTTCAAAGCTTAGTTTGCCGCAGATTAACCCCGGCGTCACCAGTGTTCTCGAATATCTGATCTTCAAATTTCCTGACATTAACCCCACCATCTGGCAACAGCGTATCGTTGAGGGCAAGGTACATTGGCACGATGGCTCGTTAATTACAGTCCAATCAGCCTTTCGGCCACAACAACGCGTTTATTATTACCGTGAAGTTGAAAACGAGCCTATCATTCCGTTTAAAGAAAGCATCTTATTTCAGGATGAACATATTTTAGTGGCTTACAAACCCCACTTTCTCCCCGTAACGCCAGGTGGAATTTATGTTAATGAATGCCTGCAACACCGCCTACGTCATAAAACAGGCCTTCAATCCTTACAGGCTTTACATCGCCTGGATAGAGTCACCGCAGGCTTGGTATTGTTTTCTATTAACCCGGACACACGCTGCCACTACCATAAGTTATTCGTAACACAGCAAATACACAAAACCTATCATGCCATTGTCAAGATGAATAGCTACGGGAGTTTAGTCGGCCAGCAATGGGAGGTTATAAATCGTATAGTCCAATCCGATCAGCGTTTTCGCATGCAAATTGATGAAGGTGTGCCAAATAGCCATTCCGTCATTCGTTGCCTGAGACAATTCGCCGATAAAGCGCTCTTTGAATTAAAACCAATTACCGGAAAGACACATCAGCTAAGACTTCATATGCAAGCACTGGGCTGGCCTATATTGCACGATAGGTATTATCCAGAATTACAGCCAAAATCCCCGGATATTTATTCTCGCCCCTTGCAACTATTAGCAAAAGAACTGCGCTTTATTGACCCAATAACACAGCAAGCCAGAGCGTTCAGCTGTGATACAGAATTGGCGTTAGATTAGAAAATATTTCAGCGCTCAATTTTATTATTGCGAGAGTTTCTGTTGTTGCACTTCAATCTAGAAATCTTAAGTAACGCTGTTGATCTAGCGCGGATGATACACACTACATCAACAGAGTATAAAAACACCACATACATCCCTGTGAAATTCGCTCTAGCCATCTCTATTAATTGCAGCTGCTACCTGCAGAACTTATCTCACAGGAGATCGCTGCACTCAACTGGCTGGCAAGACCGTAGATATCCGTAGCGCTGATCGCAAAGACATAACTTCCTTCAGTAAATGTCGTTGTCCAACTGCTGCTCTCAGCAGACACCTGTTGAGACAATATTTCTCCTTCAGGCGTTGTATAAGAGATATCATAGCTGGCGATATCGCCACTCTCCAAAACCGAGCCATCCTCTCTTAATGTCGGCGGGTTCCAGCTTAGCGTTGCATTCACAGAATACACTGGCTCAGGTTCGACAACATTCACCGCAAAATTCGTAAAGTTACTGGTATGAAAAATTCCATCAATGGTCATAAAATCCACATACAGCTCCCTTGTTCCCACCGTTTTAAATTGGGACATATCAAATGCAACACTAAATGCTCCACTGTCAACGCTTTGGCGAGGCGAATGTGCTTCACCGCTGGCATCACCAGACACTCCTTTACAACAGTAATAATCTACGCGAGCAACATCAGCCCCTTGCCAGAAGATATAAACCATTTGTTGCTCAAGCACTGCACCTTCGAGAGGGAGTGCAACCGTAATATCATTAGTATATGAATACAATGCCATAGCTACTGGGGCTGAAGCCGGTTCGGGTGCTGGCTCAGTCTCCGGGGTTGGCTCAGGTTCCGGGGTTGGCTCAGGCTCCGGAGTTCGCTCAGGTTCCGGAGTTGGCTCAGGCTCCGGAGTTGGCTCAGGTTCCGGTGTTGGCTCAGGCTCCGGAGTTCGCTCAGGTTC
>JAUXDF010000196.1 GCA_030618505.1 Spongiibacteraceae bacterium
GGCGCCAGCTCAGCAGCTTTTTCCAGGGCGATGATACCTTCCGCTAGATGCCCTGAATTCACCAGGATCCAGCCGTAGGTGTCGAGAATGGCGGGGTTGTTAGGTGCAAGTTTGGCGGCAAGTTTGGCGACTTCATTGGCGCGTTTATCCGACGTTTCAAAATAAAGCCAGGCCAGATTGTTTAAACTCAGCGCTGAGGGGCGCCCCAGTTGTATTATTTTTTCATAGAGTTTAATTGCTTCTTGTTTTTGTCCCTGCGTTTGTTTCTTCATTGCCATAAAGGTAAGCGCTCGGCGACTGTTGGGCAACTGGTTTAACCAGCTGGCGAGAAATTGCTGAGGGTTGTTATCAGTTTGTTTTAATGTGCCGTAAAGTCTGGCAGCGGCCATCTCGTTTGGCTCGGTGTCCCAGGCCTGGCGATAGCTGTTGCTTGCCTCCTGCAGTTGCTTCTGCTGGTGATAAATATCCCCTTGGATAAGATAGCCAAGATTTGATTTTGGATTGCTGGCGAGTAGGCGCTCAGCTATTTTTTGCGCCTCTTTGTATTGTGCTGATTCGATTTCAATTCTTGCCAGCATCATCAGCAATGCCGGCTGATCGGGAGACATTTCAAGTGCTTTGATAATTCGAATGCGTGCTTCGTCATATTGTTTTTTAGCCATGGCTTGCCGGGCGCCGGTGGCCATTACTTGTTGATAGGTGGCACTGATAAACCTATTGCTGACACTTTGTTGGGTGCTTTCGTTAGCATAGTGCTCTGCCTGATCGAGATTTTTTATTGTTAGATAATATTTTGCCAATACCGCATTTGCCATTGCCGGGTAATCACTGTTTTTAGTCATGGCTTGCAGTTGTTTGATGCCCTCATCGCTAGTACCTGCCAATACATGTGTTTGCAAAAGGCCGAGATAACCCAGGGAGGCTTCTGGCTGCAGGTGAATCACTTGGCTAAAATGTTGTTTGGCCTCGGACCAGTTTTTATTGTTAAGCGCCAGTTTACCGAGTGTAATGAGTATTTTCGGATTGCTGCTGTCTAGACTGAGAGCTTTGTTAAGTTCGCTTTTTGCCTTGTCCGTTTGATTGTTAGCCAGGCTGAGCAACCCGGATAGCAGGTGCAAATTCGCATTGTCCGGGTGGATTTTGAGGCTCTCGTCAATAAAGCGTATCGCCTGAGCGGGGCTTTCGTTGCGCACATAGATCTCGACGATTGCTGAGGGCAGTTTTTTTGAGTTTGGCTGGTGTTGATAGGCTGCCTCGAGCGTGGCGATGGCTTTTTCGTTCTGCTTGCCGGAGGCATAATATTTAGCTAGCACCAGCGGTGCTGATTCGAGCCTGGGGTCAAGCTTAATGCTTTTGTTAAGTGCGCTGACACCTTCCGGGAAGCGTTTTACCTGCAGTAGTGCGAGGCCGTATAAAGCCTGAAGTTGGGCGTCGTCACTGTATGTTTGGGTGTCGCTTTCAATTAGCTCAATCAGCTCCTGTGGTTTGTTGAGCTTTAACTGGCTGAGCGCGAGTACATGAAGGGCCTTGTTTGAGGCTGTTTCCGGGTCAATATACTCAGAAAGTAGCGCTTCAGCTTCTTCCACATTGCCTTGCATGTAGGAGATCATGCCGAGATATTGACCGGTGATTTCCTTGTTGGTTACGCCGTCATGAATTTTTTGTAGGGTCTTTTTTGAGGCATCCAGGTCGCCTTTTTGGTATTGGGCAAGTGCCTGTTGTAGCTGCTCTTCGCGCTGTTTTTGTTCGGGGGCGGCTGTGGCGAGCAGTTTGGCGTAAATCAAGGCTTCGGCCGAGCGCCCCTGCAGGGTGATGATGTGCATGAGTTGTCGCAAAACGGAGGAGCGCTGGGGGGTCAGTATGTCTGTTTGGGGCAGACTGATTAGCGCTTCGGTGAGAAGCTCCTCGGCGGTGTTTAGTTCCTGCTGCCGGTAGGCGATCATTGCTTTTAGCTGTAGTGCTTCCGCTTTGTATTTTGTAGTGGTGATTTTGTTAAGCTGAACAAGGGCAAATTCCTTGTCGTTTTGGGACAGTGCAATGTTGGCGAGTAGAAGCAGGGCTTTTTCATTGTCGGGCTTGTCAGTCAGTATTTGCTCTGCTTGATGTTGGGCTTTTTTGAAGTCTTTATTCCTGAGGTGCTTTTCTGCCAGCAGTAATTGGTAAGTGGTTTGTTGATCAGTGCTGAGCTCGCTTTCGATAGCGTCCAGCACTCTTCCTGCTGAGTGTATTTTCCCCTTGGTGATGAAGGCTTCGGCTAGCAGCAGCGCCAAGCGGGGATCGCTGGAGTCCTGGCGGGGTTCGAGCAGTCTAATGCTTGCATAGGCTTGCCCCAGGTCATTGTATATCCGGGCCAGGGATAGATAGCCTTCAATGGACTGTTGGTCTGCTTGTATAGCATTTTTAGCTTCGATAACGGCGGCTTTGTATTGGCCTTGTGCTAAATAGGCCTCACTTCGGGCGAGTGAGTTTTCTATATTGGGGGCGGAGTTTTTTTCACCGCAGGCAGCAAGAAAGACAATAAAAACAATGAGGGTGAGTCTGGAGAAAAGTGTATTAATCATAGTGGTAGTGTATTACCAATCCATTAAAATGAAGGTTTGACGAGCAACAGGTGATCGTTTGCGCAGTGTTTCCATTTTTGTGACTTATTTGCTTCGGAGAATAAGTATAGTGTAGATAAATAATGAGGTGAACCTTAAGGCAATGGAATTGAGAAGAATAACGTGTAATACAAGTCAGTTAAGGGAGTATGTCCGCAAAAGAGCCATAAACGACACTCGTTAGTGTGCCTATGGCTAAATTTATAATGGTGCGGGGGCCGCTTGTGCCCTGTTTTAGGTGCACCCTTCTACAGGTTTTGTCGAACAATTATTTTACCTTGAGATTATATTTTTTTATCAAATCATAAAGTGTTGGTCTGGTTATTCCCAATAGTTTGGCGGCAGCCGATATCTTGTTGTCTGTTATCGTCAAGGCGTTGGAGATGGCATTTTTCTCCGCTTCCTGCCGTATTTGTCTCAGGTTAAGTGGTAGCTCCTGGTTATGTTCTGTCAGATCCATGTCTTCGGCGCTGATGTGTTTTCCCTCACACATGATAATGCCGCGCTTAATCTTATTTTCCATTTCCCGTACATTACCAGGCCAGGCGTAGGCTTCGATGGCGTCCATGGCATCGCTGGTGAATCCGTTAATGCTCCGTTTTTGCTCCTCTGCCATGTTTTTGAGAAAGTGGCGGGCCAGCAAGATTTTATCGGCCTCTCGATCTCGCAAGGGAGGAACATCAAGTACCAGTTCGCTGATACGGTAGTAGAGGTCTTCTCGAAAAGAACCTTCGGCGACCATCTCATTCAGGTTTTTGTTCGTGGCGCAGATGACTCTAACGTCAACGGGGATCTCCTTGCGGCCGCCGAGGCGTTCAATCACCCGCTCCTGCAGGAAACGCAGCAGTTTGGCCTGCAGTGCTAGCGGCATATCACCGATCTCGTCCAGAAACAGTGTGCCTCCACTGGCGCTTTCGATTTTGCCGGGAGTTTGTTTGGCGGCGCCGGTAAACGCGCCTCTTTCATAGCCAAAAAGTTCGCTTTCAATCAGATTGTCCGGGATTGCGGCGCAGTTTATAGCGACAAATTTCATCTCTGACCTTGGGCTTAAGGCGTGGATGGCATTAGAAATGCACTCTTTACCGGTACCGCTTTCGCCGAGAACAAGTACGGTTGCCTGAGTGGGGGCAACTTTTTCTATGGTTCGGCATAATTGCAGCATTGTTTTGCTGGAAGTGATGATGCCTTTAAGTGGAGAACTGGTTTGCTGGGTTTTTAACTGTCGATTTTGTGCCTCGAGTGCGTATATTAAATAAGCTCGCTCGATGATCAGGTCGAGGGTGTCAGTGTCGATAGGTTTGGAATAAAAATCGTAGGCGCCCATACCGACTGCCTTAATGGCGTTTTCCTGATCCCCGTTTCCTGTGACAACAATAATTTTGGTGTGAGGGGCGAGATTGAGAAGCTGCTGCACGGTGAGTAAACCTTCTTCGACACCGTCCGGGTCCGGGGGTAGTCCAAGGTCCTGAAGCACCACCTTGGGTTCATGCATTCTCATTTGTTCAATGGCGGTTTTACGATCGCCTGCCTGGATAACATCGTATTGTTCAAAGTGCCAGCGTAGCTGGCTCTGCAGGCCGGGGTCGTCTTCGACGATAAGTAAGCTGTGCTTTTCTGATTTCATATTTTATCAATCTATAGGTATCAATCTATGCTGTTTGTGTCGTTTTAGTTGTTTCGATGAGCGGAAGAAAAATGCTGAAGATGGTTCCCTTGCTTTCTTCGCTGATTATTTCTACATCGCCGCCGGCTTGGCGAATAAATTCTCTGGTTTGATAGGCGCCAATGCCCATGCCTTTGCTGGACTTGGTTGAATCAAATGGCCGGAATAGGCGCTCTCTGATGAATTCCTGAGTCATCCCCATACCGTTATCTTCAACTTCTATTACCGCCTGATTGTTTTTTTGTGACAGCGTGATATCGATGAAGCCGTTGTTGTCGGTAGCATCCTGCGCATTTCTAATCACGTGTCCCAGGATCATCGACAGCTGCTCGCTTGATGACTTCACGTAGAGCTCGGTTTTTGTTAGGTGTATTGACGGGCGAGGTTCACGATTATGGCATTTGCGAACGGCATCAACCAGCATGTTTTGCAGGCAGATAGCGCTTTCCGTTTCATCCTGGTTGCCCTGTTTGAGTTGATCAAGCAGGCGGCTCATTCTTTTAACTGAATTGTCGATGGTATTGATGGCGTCTTCAATAAAAGCCGGGTTATCTTTGTGCTTGGCGGCGTTTTTTACCACTAGTGATTGTTGTGCAATCAGGTTTTTTAAATCATGCATGATAAAGGCAGTAAGGCGACTGTAGGCATCAAACTGTTTGGACTCTGTGATGGTTTGTGATGCTTGTTCAGCGGCCAGAAAGCTGGCTATCTGCAGGCCTGCTGTTTTTAACAGATCAAAATCCTCCCAGCTAAGGCGTCGTTTTACGTGGGGGTTTTTTAGCAGAATAAAGCCGAGAAATGATTCGTGGAGCATAAGTGGAACAATAAGCCATAAGTCGCTGCTTAGTAGCCACTTGGGTAGTTCCAGTCCGGGGTAGCGCTCAGGAAACTGGAGGTATTCATCAAGCACCACCACTCGCCTGGCGCTTTCCATGTATTGTTGTAGCGTGCAATTAGCGGGTAATTCACATTTTGAAACGAGAGGAAGGCCTATATTGGCGCAGTGAATAAATACCTTGTTGTCATGTTTTTTCCAAAGTGCGCCACCCTCGGTTTGGAATATCCGCGTCATCGCTTTTAGGGACTGGGTGTGGATATCACTGCCGGATATGGTGCTGGTGAGCGTGTGGATCAAGCGTAGCCATTCCTCTCTGTAGTCATAGCGGTGCTGAAACAGGTGTTTGCTCAATATAACCTTAAAATAGGCCCTTGCCTTTTTGGATGACAGTATCATCAGGCAAGATGCGCCGGCACCAAAAACAACAATGGACTGAGCGAGCACTCCCCAGTTGCCACCGAAGCGGCGTATATAATATCCGCCGAGCGACATGATAAAGAGAAAACCACCAATGCCAATTAGGCTGGCGCTGTAGAAAACAAATTTATGTGATACCCGCAGCTGCACTCGATCATTGTTGATACGCTGGAGGCTGGCATAGATCAGCAGGGCGACAATGGCGATGATAGCGCCGCGGGTAACTTCTATTTCAGCGTTGATTTCTGAAAACAGCAGGGTGTGTACATAAAAGTAGAGGTCGTAACTGAAAATGCCGGCGATGCCAATGTAAATAAAGCGCATGCCATCAAGGTTTTCAGGCAGGGTGTTTCTATAGGCTTGCTCTACAAGCACCAGGCCGATGATGGCAGATGAAATAACTAACCATAATATGTTTGTATGATTGACTAACTGGTTTGCCGGGTCGCCGTTAGCTGTTTGTTGGATATAGTATTGATAGCCAGCCGCCAGCAGTGCGGCCATCCAAGGCGTATGGCAGGCGAGGACGAGGGCGCGTCTATTTTTGCCGATGGGGAGAAATCGTAGCAGCAGTAATATCCAGGCTCCATTGCGGAGTTGCTCTACGGCAAATAGGCTCAGGTTTCTTGGTATCAATGAGGGTAGCGGGCCGATGTGCATATAGCACCAGGCGATGGTCAGTAGGCTGGCAGCAATTAACAATCGGGTCAGTGGTGAGGAAAGATTTCTTCTGAATAAGCCGAAAAGGAGAAGCGTGAAGGCAAGTCCGCCGGTCATGTAGCTTAAGAGTGCTGGTGCTTCCATAGGTCTGTT
>JAUXDF010000324.1 GCA_030618505.1 Spongiibacteraceae bacterium
CAGAATGCAAGAATTACTATATCCCTAATTTTCTTATTACGGAGATTTCGAAGCACATTAACAAACAGCGGAAACTACTTCTACCTCCTTCGTCATCGCTAATCGGCGGACTTAACGGGGCAAAGTGACTATAAATATTAAATAGGTAAATAAATGTTGCTTGAAAAGATTCAAATGGCGAAATGTTCGACGTCAACTCCGTTGTCCGGTTCGCGTCAGTTAAGATGGCCGGTTAGGTGTTTTCCTATTTACTGCTTTTAGTCCGTTTTAATGTAAGCGCCCATAAATCAGGGTGGTTGACTAAGCTCAACTCTATTTGTTTAAATTCCAAGGCAGCAAGGCCTCAAGCTTTTCAACGGTATCGGCATAGGGCAATTGTTTCAGTATGGTCTGGAAGTAATCATACGGTTCGAGTCCGTTAGCTTTGGCTGTTTCAATCAGGCTGTAATACAAAGCGCTGGCTTTAGCACCCTTGGGTGTGTCGCTAAACAACCAATTGCGGCGACCGATACAAAATGGTCTGATGGCATTCTCAGCGAGAATGTTGCTAATCGGCAGCTCGCCATTACCGCAGTATCGCACCAGCTTGCTTGTCCCATTGATTCAATGTGTAATTGATCGCCGTCCAGGTTAAGCTGTCTCGTACCACCTTGCTGTGGTTTTTCTCCAGCCAGGCTTTTAGCTCCTTGAGTATAGGGATGTTTTTTTCTTGCCTAAGCCGATACTTTTCTTCTATCTCAAGAGCTTTTATCTCGCGCTCAATCACATACAGCTTATTGATGGTGGATAGCGCTACGCGAGCCTTACTGGGTGCGGTAGCTTTTCGCTTACTCTTGCTATTCTTTTTTTGATCGCTGGCGGCTTTTTCTGCCTCGTCGAATTTACGCCGAACATGATCCCAACAGCCAACATGGGTTAGCTTTTGTTGCTTAACCACAGCATTGTTGCCCGCGTGCTAGCACTAGGTAATAGAGCAGACAGTCTCGAACACTCAATGCGTTTATCAATCAATGGCAGTATTACAGTAAAATTGGTTTTGTCATGCGTTTTGACACCGCTTGGGCACAAAGTTGCCTGTCACGGCGTTCATTTTCACAGCATGCACTTTATGCGATAAACTCTAGGGTTTGGACACTAACTACGATCAAATGAGAAATAGATGCGACCTAATAATCGCACAAACTAATGAAGTGTGTAGTGCGCTAATAGCATCTACTCTCTTGATTTATATTAATAAATTGGTGGTTTAGAATACCCTTGTTTCTAGCTACTAGAAATGAGTGTAGCGGAATTAGCACTCGTAACTCATTGTTTTTAAAGGATTTAATTGGTCGGGACGGCAGGATTTGAACCTACGACCACTACACCCCCAGTGTAGTGCGCTACCAGACTGCGCTACGCCCCGAATAGGCTTGAGAAACACAAGGTGTCACTCGAAGAGGTCGCGAATAATACCTGAAACTTGGGGGATAGGGAACTGATTATCTATTGAATTCTATACTTTTTTGAGAAGGTCAATATTGCTAAGCCTTCAGTACCGCTAGCACTTCTTCGAGCTCGGTAATCATTTGTCGGATCATCTGTTTGTACTGAGACGCCTCGTCTTTCACATCGTCTCCAGACATGCGTTGGCGAGCACCGCCAATGGTAAAACCCTGATCATACAGGAGAGCGCGAATCTGGCGAATCAGTAAAACATCCTGGCGCTGATAGTAACGGCGGTTACCACGGCGTTTTACAGGCTTTAGCTGAGGAAACTCCTGCTCCCAATACCGCAGAACATGAGGTTTAACCATGCACAGCTCACTGACTTCACCGATGGTAAAATAGCGCTTGCCTGGAATTACAGGTAATTCGTCGTTATTGCTTGGTTCCAGCATATGCTTCAACTCTAGCCTTTAATTTCTGTCCTGGTCTAAATGTAACCACTCGGCGCGCTGAGATTGGGATCTCTTCACCGGTCTTGGGGTTTCGCCCCGGACGTTCATTTTTTTCTCTCAGATCAAAATTGCCGAAGCCGGAGAGCTTTATTTGCTCATTATCTTCCAAGGATAAACGAATCTCTTCAAAGAAGAGCTCTACTATCTCTTTTGCTTCGCGCTTATTTAACCCCAGCTCTTCAAACAGCTTTTCAGCCATACCAGCTTTTGTAAGGGCATCAATCTCAACCATTGTCAGTTCCTTAAGGAAGCATTGAACTTCTGCTCTAAAGACGCAACAACTGCATCTATCGCACCATTCACCTCCTCTTCGTTAAGAGTGCGTGATTGATGCTGGAACGTCAAGCCCAATGCCAAACTTTTTCTTTTTGAATCAATACCTTTCCCTTGATAAACATCAAACAGGATTAAATCTGTAAGGTACTCCCCTGCTGTAGAACGAATAGTTTCGCATACTGCAGATGATTCAAGCTCTTGATCAATAATAATAGCTAAATCTCGACGGAGTTCAGGAAATTTCGATAATTCTTTGAATTCCGGCAACTTTTTTCTTTGAACCAGTTCTAAATTTAGCTCAAAAATATACACTTGAGAGGAAAAACCGAGTTTTTTCTGTAGGCTCGGATGCACAGCACCGATCCAACCAACACTCTCTCCCTGTACTTTTATCAGCGCAGACTGCCCTGGATGTAAGGCCGGGTGCGTATCTGCCTGGAATTGGAAGGACTCAAAATCGCCCGACAATTTCAGTATAGACTCTACATCGCCCTTTATGTCAAAGAAATCAACAGTTTCTGATGAATCAAGCCATGACTCCGAGCCTCGAGCCCCCGAGATCAGGCCCGCAAGCATCGGTTTCTGGATCAACTCTTCACCGCTTGGTACAAACGAAAGCCCGCTTTCAAACAGTCGTATGCGATTTTGCTGACGATTTTGATTGTAGATCGCCGCTGACAACAATCCAGGCAGCAAGCTGGTGCGCATTACCGACATATCGGCGGAGATCGGGTTAGCTAATTTCACGGGGCTGACATCAGGGGTGATCAGCGCCATCAGCTCCGGCTCGACAAAACTGTAAGTGATCGTCTCCTGATAACCACTATCGACCAGCAAGCTTCTAATCGTGGAGAGAGGAGTTTTCGCCTCCGGTATACTTTGCAGGGAAATACCACCCTGTAACGGGCGCACAGGCATTTTGTTATAGCCATAGATACGTGCCAACTCTTCCAGCAGGTCGGCCTCGATAGCAATATCAAAGCGGTAACTCGGGACATCAACCTGCCAGCCTTCGCCCTCAGGCTGAACAACCAAACCCAGGCGGGTCAATATATCGCTCACTTCATCGTCGGCGATATCAAGACCCAGGATAGATTTGATACGATGTTTACGCAGCAAGATGGCTGATTTAAGCGGCAGATGCTCTACATGCGCTACCTCGATGACTGGACCTGGCTGGCCGCCGACGATATCTAACAGCAACTGTGTTGCTCTTTCAACCGCCCTACTCTGCAGCTCAAAATCCACACCACGCTCAAAACGGTGGGATGAATCGGTATGAAGACCATAGGAGCGCGCTCTACCGGCTATTTTTTCCGGTGTAAAATAAGCGCACTCCAAAAACAGCTCAGTGGTTTCAGCGGTAACACCCGACTGCTCACCTCCCATAATACCCGCCAGCGCCAAAACCTGTTGCTGATCCGCTATAACCAGCGAGCCAGCCGATAGCTCAAGCTCCTGACCATCAAGCAAGGTCAGCTTTTCTTTGTCCTGCGCCTTTCTGACCTCAATACCACCCGACAAACGCGCCAGATCAAAGGCATGCATTGGCTGCCCAAGCTCCAGCAGAACATAGTTGGTGACATCAACTACGGCATCAATACTGCGAATGCCACCACGACGCAGGCGCTCCTGCATCCACAGTGGTGTGGGCGCAGACAAATCAACACCTTTGATGACTCGTCCACAGTAGCGAGGGCAATCTTCTGCTGACTCAATCACTACCGGAAAGGTATCGCCTATAGACGGTGCGACTGCTTTTATTTCTACTTCACTAACCTGTTCTTTATTCAACACACCCACTTCGCGAGCCAGCCCAACCATACCCAGGCAGTCGCCTCTGTTCGGTGTCAAATCTACTTCAATTATGGTGTCATCGAGTTTTAGGAATTCGCGTATATCCTGTCCGACGGGTGCATCTTGCGGCAGCTCCATTAATCCATCGGATTTTTCTGCCATTCCCAACTCTTCCTCGGC
>JAUXDF010000245.1 GCA_030618505.1 Spongiibacteraceae bacterium
TAAGTCATTAACTGATTGATATCACCAGGCTCTGGCAAGCTCACATGCTGAACATGACGGCTGATATCAAACTCTGTATCCGTCACCCAGTAGGGCCGAAGCCAGTCAGCGGATACAAACTTTAATTTTTTCCTTAATATCGGGCTATGATGCAAGCGCTCTTCAATATAAGCACAGATCTCCTCGGTACTCATTCGCTTGCGCTTGGAAGTGGACTGATCATAAATACCCAAGCCGGCAATATGCATCTTGGTGTTCTCAGTTTCCTGATAAATAAACCCTGCATCCTGAATATTAAGCTGCTTCATCGTAGTAGCGGTCCTTTGGTTGATGGAAGGATAAGTATTGATGAGGCGGCAAGTTTGGTATTGCGAATAAACAAAGCCGCAACTGCATCTTATCGACAAAAAACATCAGCAAGCATGGCGCGGCGCCATTGTACTGCAACAGGAAAATTATAAAATACCCCGGCCAAAAAACTTGGCCTACAATCCTGTCAAGTCCTGCTTTCACCTGATCGATTTTTAGCCGTATGCACCTGCTGCTACCACCCTCATGGCATTAAAATATCCGGAAATATAGAATAAAAATTTGATCCTGAGCAGCTTCATATCAAACATAACCAAATCTTAATACTTATGGCCTATTGGCAAACCCCACTATTTCAATCATAGTTGCCAACCTGCCCTATAATTACACTATTGCCATACACCAAAGCAATGCTAGGCGCTCTAAAAGAGATGCAACAGACATGAACATACTAATTGTCGATGATCACCAACTGATCCGCTCAGGCCTTCGTGATCTGCTGCATAACAAATACAGTGATATAGCCACCAGCGAGGCAGATAAGGGCAGCGTGGCACTTAACCTTATTGATGAGCAATCGTTTGACCTGGCTATTGTTGACCTTTTCCTGCCCGGCGAGGCCGCCTTTGTATTTATCCGTAAACTATGTGATAAACGCCCTGAACTACCGGTGCTGGTGCTCTCCGCCTCGGAAGACAACGCCCACATCCGCAAATGCATAGACCTGGGAGCCTGTGGTTTTGTGATGAAATCCGCCCCTCAGGCCGATCTCATCAAGGCCATCGACATCACCCTGGCCGGTGGTGTGTACATTCCCGTTGATTTAACCCAACAGGACAGCGCTGGAAAACAGCCCGCTTTAAACCTCGCTGACGTCACCTCTACCCTGACCGACAGGCAACTGGAGATTCTCTGTATGGTTGCCGAGGGGAAAACCAATAAAGAGATCGCCCGTCAATGCCAAGTCTCTGATAACACTATCAAAGTACATGTCAGCGCCATCCTCAAATCACTTAATCTCAGCAATCGCACTCAAATTGGCATACTGGGGCAAAAATTAGGGCTGGTTAACACCGCCCAGCAGCAGCTCTCAAGCCGCCATTAGCTCACTATTAAAAGGAGCCTCTCAAGCCTGGGATGCTGTCGGATTTAACCGTTCGTAGCGAGGGAAAGCAGAAATTAGTCAATTTTTTCTTTCGATTAAGGCGAATAGCTCGCTATTTAACGCAATCGAATGTAAAAAATGGCTGATTTATGGTTTTACGCAGTAGAATAGCGTTAAACCCGACAGCCTCCTAGCCACGATAAACTGTGCGGATCTCCTGTCTATGCCCTAAAACAATAACAAGGTAACCCATGAGCTCCACGCTAAAAAAAGTTATCCAGCACTATCTGTCAATTGCAAGCCTGTTGGTTCTGATACCCTCGGCGGCAGTGGCACAAACTGATGCAGACTCACTGGACTACCTCACCGAAGAGGACTTGCTAGGGGATATACCGGTAATCAGTGGGACGGCTCATTTTCCACAAAAAATATCCCATGCACCAACCGCCGTTACCATCATTGACAGAAAGATGATTGACGCCTCAGGCGCCATTGAAGTAACAGAGTTATTTAGGTTAGTACCCGGCTTTCAGTCCTATAACCCTAGTGGTTCATTTCCCACTACCAACTATCATGCACTACCACACCATTTTCCCGGTAATCTTGAGGTAAAAGTGGACGGCAGGTCAGTTTATGAATCCTTCCAAAATACCGTGGTGTGGGCAACACTAGGGATTGAAATTGAGGATATTGATTACATAGAAGTGGTTCGCGGCCCCAACGCACCCGCCGATGGTGCCAACGCATTTAACGGCTCCATTAATATCATTACCAAATCGCCCTTAACCGACCAGGGAACCTCCCTGCGCGCTACCGCCGGCGATCTCAATACCCGCAATATTTCACTCAAACACAGCGGCTCCGGGGGGAATTTCTCCTATCGTCTAAGCGGCGGTTATCGCGCCAACGATGGTTTTCCTGATCTTGATGAAAACACTCCCGATTACAATGAGCATGAGATACACGATGAGCTGAAATCCACAAGCCTTGGTTTTCGGGGCGTATGGACTCCCACCTTACTGGACACCATTGATCTGCAACTAGGCCTTAGCAACGGCGATATCGGCATGGGAGAGGGCGGATCCAATCAGGATCCTGAGGAGATACTCCCCTGGGAAATGAGCTACAACTACCAATATCTTAATTGGGAGCGACAACTCAACACCGACCAAAAGTTCCAACTGCTCTTTTATCACAATGATCTAGGCATGGATGTATCACAGAACACCGGTTATATGTACTCCGATTTTGTGGGACCAGTAGATAATGACTATGAAATATACATTGGTATCGACGACGGTTATTCCGAGCGCTATGACCTCGAACTTCGCCACTCCGGAAACATCACCAAACACAGCCGGTTTTCCTGGGGTGCCGCCGCTCGTTACGACGAAGCTCAAAGCGAATTATTTTTTACTCAAAGTGACCCAGTCAGTGAAAATTCCCAGCGAATCTTTGGCAACCTGGAAACGGCAGTGCTTGAACAACTCACTTTTAATGCCGGAGTTATTTTTGAGCATACCGATAGCATTGGCACCCACAGCTCTTACCGCGTATCCGCCAACTACCACATGAACCGACAAAATACTTTCCGTATTGCTTATAGCGACGGCACACGAGCACCAACCCTGCTGCAGGCAAACGAATACCGAAGCCTAACCATTGAAGGAATCACCTACTTCGTTGACCGGGTCGCCTCGGACAATTTGAAAGAAGAGGAACTGATCAGTAAGGAAATAGGCTATTACGGTCACTTTTATCAGGGTAACTTTACCATTGATATTAAACTGTTTGATGACCAAAGCAGGGATATTATTGACGATATAAAGGATCAGGAGCAAGACATAAACCTGCGGGCCAACGCAATGGATATCGACTCCACTGGTGTCGAAGTCCAAGTCAACTATACACCCGGCGAAGCCTGGTTATTAACCGCGCAGGTCAGCCAGCAAAATACCGATGGCGAATCCACACGCAAAATAAACCCGACAAAAATTCGCGACATGGATGGTAAAACACCCAAAAGAACGGGTAACGTTCTTGTCGCATATAGTTTCCTGGACGGTTACACCAGCAGTTTAAATTATTTTTACCTAGGAGAGGTGAACTGGTTTAACGGCGGGAACACCGCCAGCTTCGAGCGCTGGGATTTTATGCTCGCCAAGCGCTTCAAAATCAGCCAAACACAAACAAAGATAGAATTTATGGTTCGTAATCTACTTGACGAGGAGTATCAGGATTTTCAGAATCACAATAATTTTGAACGGCGTTATTTTGTCAGTTTAACCATGGATTTTTAAAATCATAGAAGGGCAAGGTAAGGAGCATAATATCAATCATCCCATTATTCATCTTTATACGACAGGCATAAGCTACGGTTTATTCGAACCCTGACTCATGACAAGCAAGGACGAAACATCAATGCAAACACGCAAGCAGAAAACTGCTGCTTTGCTTTTCTTTTGCTGTATGTTTTGTATTTCTTCTCTCTCTTTAGCCGCAGCGCCAACAGAACTCAACTATATCGTCACCAGCAATCACGGCATCTACAAAAGCATTATCGATTTAAGCCTGCAAGAGCTTAACAAAAAACACCCCGGAAGCTACCAAGCAAAAGTCATCAGCCTAGAGAAAGAACAGTATTTCCCCCAACAAACAAAACACATTATTACCATAGGCACCAGAGCTGCTCAGCATGCTTATCAACATTACCCAAACGCCTCTATCATTAGTGCATTATTAACACAGTCCGCCTTTGAAAAACTGAGCATTGAAAACTATGGTAATAAGGAATTTGCAATAAAATCTGGCGTTACGCCACTTTTCATCAACCAACCTTTTAGTCGCTATCTTCATTTGGGGTTATTACTAATTGAGAATGCAAAAACCGTGGGAATCTTGGTTGGCCCGGTCAATAAAGTTAATATTCCAGAAATAAGCAAGTACATCAGCGCCCAGGGTTTAACGCCCTATTTCGCGCTCATCAGTGCAGAAAAAAATCCTATTGAAGTGATTGAGCCCGTCATCAAAAAAAGTGATTTTTTTATTGTTCTTCCAGACCAGCAATTAATCAACAGAACGACGGCAAAATGGGTATTACAATTAGGCTATCTACACAAAACACCCGTCATTGCCTACTCCAATAAATATGTGCAAGCAGGCGCCCTGGCGGCGGTATTTTCCTCACCAGAAGATATTGCAACATCGATAGTACACACCATCCAGGGGCATTCGCCAGTTAATGAAAATTACAATCCGTATTTTCCATCAATCTTTAGTATTGCAAGCAATAAATCCGTAGCACGCTCACTCAAGATACCTTTATTAGATATGAAAACGTACCGTCAACAAATCAACAAGATAGAACAGAGAACACCATGAAATATTCTCTTCGGGGCATTAGAAACAGAATCATTTTAATATCAACATTACCCCTGTTGATAATAACTAGTATGCTCACCTTGTTTATGGTTTCCGCCAGGCATGCTGATCTGGAAAGCAGTCTTGAAACCCTGGGACGCTCCACCATCAATAACATTTCCGCCACTGCAGAATTTGGCATGTATGCCGGAGATAAGGAATACCTTAACAACCTCGGCCAAGGCGTACTTAAAAACCCCAGTGTCACAGGCATTGCTTTTATTGATACCAATCAGCTAATCATCACTAGTGTCGGCGAAATGCCTATAGACAAAAACATTATTTCTGACTGCAAGGACTCTCAGCTGCTAAAAACACGGAAATTTTGGTATTTTTGCAAACCCATCACCTCTGTTCCTACGGTAATTTCCGATTACGATGAAGACCTGGATGAATATATCACCGATTCAAAAACCAGACTACAGGGCTGGGTGACACTGGCTATCTCACTCAAGGATATGCAAACCAGACAACGGGAGATTATTGAAATAACAGCGGCGGTCTCCT
>JAUXDF010000010.1 GCA_030618505.1 Spongiibacteraceae bacterium
GGCAGAATGCAGAAAAGAGTGCGTGGAAGAATGCAGGAAAGAATGCAGGAAAACTCAAAGAAAATGATTCATAAAACACAGAATATGAAATACCAAAATATAACAGCTCGGCTATTACCCGCATCCACTTTGAAATCACGGATTCAGGTATTATTTAAAAATAGCTTTACCAGACATCTGTTTGTCACCTTGCTGATAGGCAATAGCCTTGTCAGTCATGCCCTCACCCCCACTGATGCACAGATTGAACAATTCAAGCAGCTTTCACCCGCACAACAGCAGGCACTGGGCAGACAATATGGCATCGACCTTGGAGCGATCAAAGGCGAGAGCAGTGCCCAACCCAACCTCAATCAAAACATCGAAGCACAACCGCGACAGTCGATTACCTGGCCGAGCGAGAACGCTATAGAATCCAACGCCAACCTGCCTGGTGAAAAGACAAAAGTGACTGGGCCAAAACCGACAGAAGTACCACTCAAGCAGTTTGGCTACGGGCTTTTCGAAAACGCTCCGACCAGCTTCATGCCGGCTACCGATATCCCCATCCCCTCGGAATATGTATTGGGCCCTGGTGATAATATCATCGTGCAGCTATATGGTAAGGAAAATGCCAGCCATGCCTTCACCGTTAACCGCGAAGGGCAGATACAGTTCCCAGAGCTAGGCCCGGTTTCTGTAGCTGGCCTTACCTTTTTTGACCTGAAAGAGATGATCTCCACCACCGTAGAAAAACAGATGATTGGCGTCAAAGCCTCCGTCACCATGGGTGAGCTACGCTCCATCCGCATCTTTGTTCTCGGTGAAGCAAAACAGCCCGGCTCCTACACCGTCAACTCACTTTCCACCATGACCAACGCTCTGTTTAGCAGCGGTGGCATTTCTAAAATCGGTTCACTGCGCAACATCCAGCTCAAACGCACGGGCAAACTGATTACCACCCTCGACCTCTACCAACTGCTGCTAAAGGGTGACACCTCGGGTGATGCACGACTGCTACCCGGTGATGTCATCTTCATCCCACCCATCGGTGCGACGGTGGGCGTCAGCGGCGAAGTGCGTCGCCCGGCTATCTATGAACTTAAAACAGAAAACCGTGCAGAGCAGATAATAAAATTGGCGGGTGGATACCTCCCAACTGCCTTTCCGCAGGCATCACGAATAGAGCGGATCAATCGTCGCGGTGAGCGTACCCTGGTGGATGTTGACCTGACCCAAACCGCCGGCAAAAAACTCGTCGTACAGGATGCCGACGTCATGCAGGTCTTCTCCGTGCTGGAAACAATGGAAGGCGTGGTACAGCTGGAAGGCCATGTAGAGCGTCCCGGTGGTTTTGCCTGGCGCGAAGGTTTGCGCTTTACACAGATCATCCGCAGTGCCGATGAGCTCCTGCCCAACCCTGATCTTAACAGCGCTATCATCGTTCGTGAAAAACAACCAACCCGCCAGATCAGCGTTGAACTGTTCAGCCCCGCCCGGGCCTTTGCAGATCCCAAGAGTGAGGCAGATCCGGTTTTGCAGACACGGGATAAAATTATTATTTTTAACTACAAAACTGATCGCGCAGAAACCCTGACAGAAATAGTAGAGCAACTCACGGTACAGGCGAGCAAAACACTGCGTCGACAAGTAGTCAGTGTAAACGGCTATGTTCGCTTCCCCGGCGATTACCCCTTGGTACCAGGGATGGACGCTCGCCAGCTGATCAAACTGGCTGGTGGCCTGACCGATCGGGCATTTAGCCTGGGGGCAGAGATTACCCGCTACAACTTTTCAGATGCTCAGCAACAGTCGATTTTGCATATTCAGGTCAACCTGAGCAACACCGCTGTTGAGCTGCTAACGGCGGAAGACCGCCTCCACATTCAGCGTATCCCCAACTGGATCGGCACAGAAACCGTTGTACTGGAAGGTGAGATCACCTTCCCCGGTAAATACACCATCCAGCGTGGTGAAACCTTGTCACAGGTGTTAATGCGTGCTGGTGGCCTCAATCAATACGCTCACCCGGGCGCAGCGGTTTTTACTCGGGCTGGGTTACGCAAACTGGAGGAAGAGCGCTTGAAAGAACTCAGCGAACGCCTCTCCTCTGATATAGCCGCAGCCAATATCGAACAGCAGGATGCGGAAACAAAAATAGCCCTCCGTGATGCCGAACAGCTACTGGAAAACCTTAAGGACGTAAAACCGATGGGCAGAATGGTCATCAATATTCCGCAGCTGCTGGATAACCCGGGCCCCCACGATATCGTGTTAAAACATGGCGATATGCTGCGTATACCGCGTTTTCGCCAATCGGTCACCGTGGTGGGGGAAGTACAGTTTTCTACCTCCCACATCTTTGAAGATAAACTCAACGCCTTTGACTATGTTGAGCGCAGTGGTGGCACTACGCAAAAAGCGGATAAAAAACGCATCTATGTTGTAAAGGCTGATGGCAGTGTATACCTTCCAGAAAAATCAAATTGGTTTAACCGTAAAGCTAATGCAATAGAGCCGGGCGATACAGTGGTAGTACCGATGGATGCTGATCGAATTAAACCGCTGACCTTGTGGACCAGTGTTAGTCAGATCTTTTATCAGATTGGTTTAGGCGCGGCGGCGGTAGCGAGTTTTTAATGCGTAATAACTACAGTAAAAATACATCTTCCATGGAACATAAGTTAGTTATCAATAAATAGACTAACATGCTTTTTTACCCTCTCCCGCTTGCGGGAGCACCTAAAACAGGGTGTAAAAGGGTTGGGGTGAGGGCTTAGGTTGGTGTTGGTTGAAATAAAGTAAGGCTACAGGCCTTATAATTAGTGCCTAACCAGAAACCGGAAGTTTTCGAAAATTAAGTCCGCTCCTGGCCAACGCAAATCTAGCTCCTAGGCCTTTTCAAGGCCTTTAAGTCGCAAAATTTGCGTTGGCCAGGATCTCTTTGTCTAATTTCTGGACGGGCACTAGCTAAGAGTCTGGCAGAATACCGCTGGACGCTAGCGTCCAGCCAGATTTTAAGGATAGAATGGCATAAACGACTCAGGAAAGGTCATCGCCCTTTATGCCAGTCAGCCCTTCCAGCAAGCCGCTACCCGGCTTGCTCACCATGTTACATGAACTGATTGCCAGCCCCTCGGTCAGCAGCACCAGCGCCCACTTTGATCAAGGCAACCGTCTGGTAATCGTCAAATTGGCCGACTGGCTCAGTGACCTTGGTTTCAGCGTAGAGATCATCCCCCTCCCCGGACATGGCGAAAAGGCCAATCTCATCGCCACCCTGGGCAGTGGCTCTGGCGGACTAGTGCTTGCCGGCCACACCGATACCGTACCCTTTAACGAAAAGCGCTGGCAGCTTAACCCGCTGGCTCTCACCGAAAAAGACAACAAACTTTACGGTTTGGGTGCTACCGACATGAAGGGCTTCTTTCCTATTGTGATTGAGGCAATCAAAAACTTTCGCGAGGCAAAGTTCAAGCAACCACTGATCGTACTAGCCACTGCCGATGAAGAAAGCTCGATGGATGGCGCCCGCCTGCTGGCCGAAATGGGTAGCCCCAAAGCCCGTTATGCGGTCATTGGTGAGCCCACCTCACTGGTGCCAATTCGTATGCACAAGGGCATTATGATGGAAGCCATTCGGGTGACGGGGCAAGCAGGACACTCATCCAACCCGGCTTTGGGTAAAAATGCCCTGGAAGTGATGAATGTGGTAATCAACGATCTGTTGAGTTTTCGCCAACAATTACAGCAGCGCTATAACAACCCCTTGTTTGAGATTGATGTGCCCACTCTCAACCTGGGCTGCATTCACGGCGGTGATAACCCCAATCGTATCTGCAACCAGTGTGAACTGCATTTTGACTTGCGTGGTTTGCCGGGCATGGATAATAATGCGATACGTGAACAAATCCGGGCGCGACTCAACTATATTGCCGACCAGCATGGCACCCCGATTGACTTGGTTCCTCTGATACAGGGAGTCAGCCCCTTTGAGCAGCCTCTCAATAGCGAACTGATCAGTATCGCGGAGAAACTAACCGGCCATCGCGCGACTAGCGTTGCCTTTGCCACCGAAGCACCCTTTTTACAGCAGCTGGGAATGGAGACCATTGTCCTCGGCCCGGGCAGTATTAATCAGGCACATCAGCCCGATGAATATATGGCACTGGATCAGGTAAAACCGGCAATTGAGATAATCTCCAGCCTAATTACAAAATTCTGTTTATAATGAGTGATTAATCAAATCATTCGTTCAACATCGTGGATACACCGCTATCGTGGATACACAACAGTACGTCAATTGGTTCCGACAGTCTTCGCCTTACATCAATGCCCACAGAGGAAAAACCTGTGTGCTGATGTTACCCGGCGAAGCACTGGCGCATGACAATTTTTCCAATATCGTTCACGATATTGCCCTGCTCAACAGTCTCGGTGTTCGCCTGGTATTAATCCACGGCTCACGCCCGCAAATCGAACAGCGGGTCAAAGACAGTAAACGCAGCTCGGCTTTTCACAAGGGACTACGAATTACTGACGCCGACACACTGGAGTTGGTCAAAGATGCCGCTGGCTCGCTGAGAGCCACCATTGAAGCACTGCTATCCATGGGGCTACCCAATTCACCCATGCACGGTGCACAAATTCGTGTCTGTGGCGGCAATGTTGTTACCGCCAAACCGATGGGTATTGATGAAGGTGTCGATTATCAGCATACCGGTCAGGTCCGCAAAATTGACGTCGATGCAATTGAGCAATTGCTCGACCAGGATAATATCGTCTTGTTATCACCACTGGGTTATTCCCCCACAGGTGAGGTTTTTAATCTCTCCCTGGAGGATATTGCGGTACACACCGCTACTGCCTTAAAAGCCGATAAGCTGATTACCTTTGGAGAAGCGGCAGGTATTTATAACGATGAGAACAAGCTACAAAGAGAGCTCTCTTTACTGGAAGCGGAAAAACTGCCCGCACAAAACCATCCTGGGCTACAGGCAGTTATCAACACCTGCAATCAGGGCGTTAGTCGCGGTCACCTGATCAGCTACCAACAGGACGGAGCACTGCTGCAGGAGCTTTACACCCGAGATGGCGCCGGCACCCTGGTCAGCCATCATCATTACGAACAGATTCGTACTGCGACTATTGACGATGTGGGCGGCATCATTGAGTTGATCGAAATGCTGGAAGCCGATGGCACTCTGGTCAAGCGCTCACGAGAGTTACTGGAAACTGAAATCAGTTATTTTACCGTTATCGAAAGGGACGGTATGGTTATCGCCTGCGCGGCACTTTATCCCTACAGTAAACAGATGGCTGAAGTTGCCTGTGTTGTCACCCATCCACAGTATCGCGGCGGTCAGCGCGCTGCACGCTTATTGCAGTTTATAGAAAGGGCCGCCAGGCAGGATAAAATCGAGCAACTCTTTGTGCTGACTACGCGCACCTCACACTGGTTTCTGGAGCAGGGTTTCTCTGATGAGCAAATTGACAAACTGCCTCAGAAAAAACAGCTGCTGTACAATTTTCAGCGTAACTCAAAAATATTTTCCAAACGAATTTAGCCGACTGTCAGCAAAATTCTTTAAACAGATAGTTTTGCTCTTCATCTCTACTATCCATTTTTACCGTCCATGTTTACAACAAGGTAACTAGTCATGCCACAGTATCGTTCCAAAACCTCCACCGCTGGCCGCAACATGGCAGGCGCTCGCGCACTTTGGCGTGCCACCGGCATGAAAGATGACGATTTTAAAAAACCGATCATCGCGGTGGTTAACTCTTTCACCCAGTTTGTGCCCGGCCACGTTCACCTGAAAGACATGGGACAATTGGTCGCACGGGAAATTGAAAAAGTCGGCGGTGTCGCCAAGGAATTTAATACCATCGCCATTGATGACGGTATCGCCATGGGGCATGATGGCATGCTCTACAGTTTGCCATCACGGGATATTATTGCCGATTCGGTCGAGTATATGGCCAATGCCCATTGTGCTGATGCGCTGATCTGCATCTCCAACTGCGACAAAATAACCCCGGGAATGATGATGGCATCCTTGCGCCTGAATATCCCCACGGTATTTGTTTCCGGTGGCCCAATGGAGGCGGGAAAAACCAAATTATCGGAACATAAGCTGGATCTGGTGGATGCGATGATTATTGCCGCTGATGATTCTGTTGATGATGAAACGGTTAATGAAATCGAGCGCTCTGCTTGCCCTACCTGCGGCTCCTGCTCTGGTATGTTTACCGCTAACTCGATGAACTGTCTCACCGAAGCACTGGGTTTATCCTTGCCCGGTAACGGCACCATGCTGGCAACCCACGCCGACCGAAGGGGACTGTTTGAAGAAGCAGGAAGACTGATCGTAGAGATCACCAAACGCTACTACGAAGAAGATGATAAATCCGTTTTGCCCCGTGAAATTGCCAACATGAAGGCTTTTGAAAATGCCATATCACTCGATATAGCCATGGGAGGGTCCACCAATACCATCTTGCACCTGCTGGCTGCCGCTCAGGAAGCCGAACTGGATTTCACCCTGGCGGATATCGACCGACTATCGCGTACAGTTCCCCAGCTTTGTAAGGTGGCTCCGAACACGCCAAAATATCATATCGAAGATGTGCATCGTGCCGGTGGCATAATGGGCATTTTAGGCGAAATGGATCGTGCCGGTATTCTGCACAGTGAGACTCCCACTATACACAGCGCCTCGTTAAAAGAAGCGCTGACCAAGTGGGATATTAAAATCACCACGGATGAAAGCGTTAAGAAGTTTTTCCGCGCAGGGCCCGCCGGTATTCCCACCCAGCAGGCCTTCTCTCAAGATACTCGCTGGACTGAGCTTGATGATGATCGTGCCGAGGGCTGTATTCGCTCCATTGACAATGCCTTTTCACTGGAAGGTGGTTTGGCCGTTTTGTATGGCAATATTGCCGAGAGTGGTTGTGTGGTGAAAACCTCCGGCGTGGATGATAACAACCTGGTCTTTGAAGGCCCTGCCCATATTTGCGAAAGTCAGGAAGATGCCGTCGACGATATTTTGCATGATCGGGTTAAACCTGGCGATGTGGTTATCGTTCGCTACGAAGGCCCACGCGGTGGCCCCGGCATGCAGGAAATGCTTTATCCCACCAGCTATTTGAAATCCAAGGGACTCGGTAAAGCCTGCGCGCTATTAACCGATGGTCGATTCTCCGGTGGCACCTCTGGCCTGTCGATTGGGCATGTTTCCCCGGAAGCGGCTGCCGGCGGTGCTATTGCACTGGTCGAAGAAGGCGATACGATTAAAATTAATATCCCCAATCGTTCCATTGATGTGGCGATTGATGCCAAGGTTTTATCTTCTCGGCGAGCGGCAATGGATGCCAAAGGGAAAGACGGCTGGAAGCCTGCCAAGAGTCGCCCACGTAAAGTTTCTGCTGCGCTGAAGGCCTATGCGATGCTGGTAACCAGCTCGGATACGGGGGCAGTAAGGGATTTAAGTTTGCTGGATTAACCTAGATATCATGTATTAATAAAGTCACATAAAAACCAGCTTGTCTTAAACTAAAAAGGCTGCCAATTTGGCAGCCTTTTTATGTTCAGCCTAAGACTTTTAAGACCTGCGTGATGCTCGCACCGTTTGTGCATACGAAAAAGCCAGTATCAGCATCAATAGCATTAATAAATCATAATTGCCCTTGCTGGCATTACAGCCAAAAGGTTTAGGTGCACTGCCATCACAAGAATCGCCAATACCATTGCCATTAGAGTCCTTCTGGTCTGGATTGGCAATCAGCGGGCAATTATCAACCAAATCCGAGAAGCCGTCATTATCCGAGTCGTAAATATAAATGGTTGGCTCACAAAGATCCCCCACTCCATCACCATCGGCATCTTTCTGGTCAGTATTAGCAATAAAGATACAGTTGTCATCAATATCCAGTATGCTGTCATTATCCGAGTCAGTGCCTACCGTAGAATCAGAACAGTCTTGCATGCCATTCAAGTCAGCAGTTACAGAAGCATCAATATCACCTACGGCAATTTCCACTTCTGTGGTATAACTGAAAATCGCTACATTGCTATCAGTGCTATCAATATTCCCTCCAAGCTCTGTCTTCACTGGCTCTATAATACCAAAAACACTGTCCGTTACAGTCACGCTCTCTACCTTTATTGGCGAGGTACCAATAACATTTCCATTACTATCCACGTCATTGCTCGTGCTTTCATTAGTCACTATATAGTTATAGGTATATTCAGGATTAACCGCGGCAACCATGCCGTTAATAGCCTCCAGCTCCAGGCTACCAAAAACATCGCCAACCACTAATTTTTTCCTACAGGAGGTATGAATTATATTGGTTTCTGTACCCGTGCCAGCCTCATTAGTTAAAGTAATGTGGGTTTTTTCTTCAAAGCGCTCTTCACAAGTGCTATCAACGGAGAGGGTAAAACTATCGCCGATAACATAGATATCAGTATTCTCATTGGGACTAGGGCTCACCATATATTCATTAGAATTCGCATGATTATGGGACAAATGGTCATGGTGCCCATTTCTGCCACCAACGGCAGCTACTGAAACACCGTCGCTAATACCGTCGTTTTGTTCACTACACTGGGCTTCCGGCTGACCATTCGCACCTTGTGGTTCGCTGCAACCTCCTCCAATATATTTGAAGGTAAGGCGAGTGGGACGACCGGTAATATCACAAGAGGGGACAAATAAAGGATCGGCTGTTGTATTTGAAGCCACCACATCAACAGCTAAAGCCAGGTCGCAATTATTAGCGAGGGTGCCACAGCCTTCAGCATTTGGATTGGCATTACAATCAGTGGTTGTTATTGAACTATAAAGTACATGAGATTGGGAGAAATTGTAAAACCCAAAGGAGCCATCACTAAAACTTCCCCCCGCACCAATCATCGTCACATCAGCGGGTGTTATTCTTAACTCCTCCACTCCCTCAACCTCTACCGTTATCAGGCTGGAAGTAAAGTGGATATTAAATGAATACTCAACCGCATCCTGCCAACCCGTGAAACCAAGATTCTTACCTCGCTGAATTTCGGTGACACCACCAGTGTGGGACCAAAAGTCGGGAAACCACCTCGAGACATTGCTAACATGGGATATAGCTATTCCTGCGAGCCCATTATCTTGAGTGCCCTGGCGCCAATCGACAATAAAAAAATCTGTCGTTGCAGCAGAGTTTTTCAGGATATCGCCAGCCTTGTACCCCAAAACAAAACCCACTGCATCATTATCATCTGAGGTAGTCACCTTAATTTTTCCACTAAGAACCATGTTCTGGGAGCTGGTAGCGGTTGAATCAAAAAAAACTGTGGGATCTCCATTGATAGTCTGCAAAACGGATCTTCCACCATCAAGTACGTTCCAGGAAGATGAGCCCCCCTCTTTTTCCCAAGTATTCAGATCAGTCGCATTCAGCAGTGCTGGCGCGAATAAAACACAAACCATCACACTAAATATGCGAGCAAATAATAAGTGGGTTATTTTTCTGTAAGTTGTCATCAGCTGACCTCCATGTTTTTATTTCTATAAATTATTTTGTCAATCTACAGCCGCAGGTATTTTGAACTACATTAAAGCCAAAAACCCAACAGCCCCTTTGAACAGAACAATCAAATTTAAGAGAAAAGGAAATACTTGTCCTGAATCCATACAGCAAAATATTGTTTATTATTCTGAGTTTTCCAATTCAGGCTTCCGCCTGACTATTCAGCGGGCAATAAAAGCCTTACCCACTGATACATCTGCATACTTTACTTAAACGACGATCTAAATATCCTAGCATTCTCGTTACTGGACACGTACTTCAACTTGTCCGCATGGTCAATATTTAGGCTTGTTTTTGCACCCACCTATAGTTAGAGCGCATCCAGAAATTAGACAAAGAGATCCTGGCCAACGCAAATCTTGCGACTTAAAGGCCTTGAAAAGGCCTAGGAGCTAGATTTGCGTTGGCCAGGAGCGAACTTAATTTTCGAAAACTTCCGGTTTCTGGTTAGGCACTAGCTAGCCCTTTAATTTTTTGCATGCAAGCGGCAAATATTTCGGCTGTAGGAAAAAGCACAAATCAATAACAACATCAGCAATAAATCATAGTTACCATTAGTCGCATTACAACCGAAGGGCTTCGGAGTACTTGCATCACAGTCATCACCAATCAAATCTTTGTCTGTATCCAATTGAAGTGCATTTGCAATAAAGGGGCAGTTATCTACATCGTCCGATACACCGTCACCATCAGTATCAAAGACCACAAGCTCACGCTCACAAAGATCCCCCACTCCATTCTCATCACTATCCAGTTGATCTGGATTCACTATCAGAATACAGTTATCAACATCATCTAACTTACCATCACCGTCACTGTCATATACCAGTGTCTTGTCACTACAATCCTGCGTGCCATTCAAATCGGCGGTCACCGAAGCGATAGTTTCTACATAGTTATCTGTGGTGTAATAAAAGGTGGCTACCTGTTTGCTCAGCAAAGAGGGAAGATCACCAATAGGACCAAAAACATCATCCACTACGGTAATATTGCTTAGGTCATCGCCATTATTAGTCACATTATATTGATAGCTCACGACATCAGGTGTTGGTGCAGTACCGCCCGCGCCTGAACTATCTCCCGTCAAACCATTAATCGCCACCAACGTTAAACTTCCAAAAACGTCACCAACACCAAAGGGCTTGGAGCAAGAAGTATGAATTCGGTTGGACTCAGTAGCGCCATCAGCATTAGTCAGTTTGATAATGGTATCCGAATCAAAACGCTCTCCCGCCTCAACATCAACGGTCAAGGTGAAGACCTCATCTCTATTAACCGCATTAGGCGTAACGATATAACCGTTTATCACTGTCTTTGCACTATCACTATTCTTGCCGCTGATTGCACTAACTGACACTTCAGCAGCATCTTCCACATCTCCTCGACACTGACAAGAAAGAGGGTCTAGCTCACAGCCACCACCAGTATACTTAAAGCTCAAACTATCTGGCCTAGGGGCGCCAACATAGCCACAATCTGCGGTTTCTCCACCTCCACTGCCATCAGTGCCTGGAGTAATTTCTACCAATTGCTCAATAACCAGGTCACAAGCCTTAACGCTAGCACACTCAGGCGCTCCAGGGTTTTGAGTACAATCAATCTTACGCACAGCACTATACAAAACTTGTGATTGCGACATATTATAAAACCCGAAGGAGCCATCCGCAAAAGCACTCAAGCCTACATCGGCAGGGGTAATACTCAACTCACCAACACCATCCACTTTCACTTCGATCATACTGTTGGTAAATACTATATTAAAAGAATACTCCTTATTATCCTCCCAGCCCGTCCTTGACAGGTTACTACCACGTTGAATCTCTCGTACGCCGCCAACATGCGACCAGTAATCTTTCCCCCTGTAGCTTGAATCAGTAACATGGGATATTGCGATGCCAGCATAACCCATCGTATCGTCCGTGCCGGCCTGATCACCCTGCTTCCAGTCAACCAGGAAAAAATTACTGGATCCGGCGCTTATATCACCGGTCTTATAGCCTAATACAAAGCCGATAAAATCATTATCATTTGTCGTTGCAACGCGTATTTTTCCATTCAGGGCATCTCCCTGAGACGTGGTCACATTAGGATCAAAAAATATCGTTGGAGCACCATTAACGGTCTGAAATACAGCGTCATTACCGCTTAACACTTGCCAGTTAGAGCCGCCACCCTCAGCCCTCCATGTCGACAAATCCACAGAGTCCGCAGACTGGGCGAGCGCAAACACAGGACAAAATAAACCCGCAAGAACAAACAAAGCTAACTGTTTAAGCATTAGCAACCTCCTTAATACCGACAAATTCCATACTAAACACCGAGAATAATCAAAGCGCTACAACAAAAATAAACAAATATGGGAGGGGGTACTAATAATTGCGCGGATAGAAAAACGCTGGACTAACTCAACCATTTATTGCTTATTATTTTTAAGCAGATTAACTCTTAACATGTATAGAATTCAAGCATTTTTAATGCTAATAGTCCTGACAAACTATAAACAATGATGCATACAGCTCTTGCATGGGAGCTAAGTAATTGTTTGATATGTTATTTTATGCTAAGTAAGCGAAATTTAGACAAAAAAGTAATTTGGCCGAAAGCAATACTTTTCAGGCGAATTATGAAGAGGGGGGCGATAAAAAAATTCGGTCAAAACGCCTTGATTTCATAAACTCAATCAAGGCGGAGATGCATCAGTCTATTTTGCCAATTAGGCAGGAAGGGCTAAATGAATTCAGGATTGCAGGTACTTAGCGATTTCTTGCTGGCGAAGAATTTCCCGCTCCATATATTTCACCCACTGCTGGGCAGTTTTACGGTTTCGGGCATTTTTCTTGTTATTATTCGCCAGCACCTTATTAAACACATTTCGGGCACTGTCGTATTTCTGAGTATAAAACAGTGCTTGACCCAACAGCATATTGGCATCCATGGGACGCTTTAAGCCCCCCAATTTAAGCGCGCCCTGAGCCGCATTGGCGGCCTCTTTGTAACGATCCAGAGCATAATAGATATAAGCAAGGCGCATATAAGGCTCGCCATCCTTTGCTGACTTGGCAGCAATTTCAAGCTTTGGCAGGGCTTTTTCCGTTTCCTGGGCTCGCCGCCAATACTCCCCCAATCGCTCGACATTTCTCGAACTATCTTTGATCTGCTTACTCTTCAGCCCCTTCTCCATCACTTTGGCAGCCTTATAGGGCATACCCGTTGCAGCGAGAATTTGCGCCAAAGACACTAGCTCTCCCTCACGCGTTAACAAACCCTGTACATAGGCTGTTTCCAGAGCATGGAGCTGCTTGGCTTCCTGATCCAAGGCACCGTAAATACCTGATAAACCAAGCCAATAATCCTTTTTAGGCCATTTTTTTACAAGAATCTCCAGTACTTCCAGCTGCTTTTTATTGTCATTCTTCTCGTTATATAAAAACCGCAGTAGCAGATACCAGTTTTCCTTTGGCTCCTTGCCCTTCGCCTTGGCAATACTCATTGCCTTCTCAATACTCACCAAAGCCTGATCATAATTTTTGACCTGTAAATAAGCCTGGCCAAGCAAGACATAAGCACTAGGCGCTGGATTTACCGCTACCTTAAACCAGGCCTCCAGCGCTTTAATCGCATTAGGGTAATCCTCAACCACAAAATAGAGCTGAGCTAAACTGTACTTGGTACCCACTTCCATCGCCTCGGGAATGTCGGGCTGTTTAAGTACATTTTCATAGGATGCAATCGCATCCCTGTACATCTCTTTGTTGTAATAAATAAACGCGTAAAAATTCCAAAGAGTGGCGCTTTCATAGCTATTCAGTGCTTTTTTACCCGTGCGGCTTTTTAACTCACCCAAAATAGCAAGCGCCTCTTCAATATTACCGTCCTCAGAGGCTTGCTGGGCAGCACTGAGTTTTTCATAGACTTTATTTCTTAAGGCGGGGGTTTTACGGGTGGATTTTTTCTTTTCAGTCGCCGCTTTGGCATGGGCGCTACTAAACAATGGCTGATCAACACCCACAGCCTGCAGGCTCATCGTTGTTAGCAGCTGCACCGCTAACAACAAGGCGCAGGTACTTATCAGATGCTTGATCTGTCTTATAATTTTGGAGGATCCGTATATCAGCTTCATCACATTAATAACTAGCTCTTTTGCCCTGCCCTAAGCGGACTATTTCTTGAACTGCCAGCGTCATTTTTTCGCTGTCATTACTATTCTTCTAACTGCACACCGCTACTTTTCCAACTGGTAAGTAAATCTATTCTGAACGCCTACAACCGCTATAGGCTCTCCATCTACCACTCGTGGTTTATATTTGAATTTCTTGGCGGCTTTTAATGATGCACGCTCAAAAACACCCTTTGGCTTGCAATCCACTGCGACGGGGTCTTTAACCGTACCCAGTTTTGTCACCGTATACTCTATAGTGCAATAACCTTCAATGCCCCGAGACTGCGCCCGACGGGGATAAATTGGTGCCACCTTAACAATAGGCAGATATTCACCATCGGAGGCTCCCAAACCTGGGCCGGCACTAATATTAATGTCCGCCTTGATCGCGGGGGCATTAACATTAACCCCCTCCATGGCAACATCCAGCTCCTGAACATCCGGCTGCTCCATCTCCGGTGGCGGCTCTTCAGGATCATCGGGTTTATCAGGTTTGCGCTCTGCTAGCTTGGCCGTGATTTCATCAGCCTGCATATGAATATCAGCGAGCTTAGTTGATTTACCCTCATCAATTTTCACCTGCTCGGTCGCAATCAGCGAGTACATAAGAACAAATAGTCCAAATGTAACAATAAACGCAAATATCGAACCTATACCTAATCTAACAATACCCATATCAACTATTGTTCACTAGTTGCTAAAGAAATATCGATTACACCAGCTTCGCGTGCTGCATCAGCAACAATCGCAAACATCTCCGCAGTCGACTCATTATCCGCCTGAATAACCACCGCCCCTTTGGGATTCTCCGTATGCATACGCTCAATAACGGTTTTCACAGTGCGCGAATCAATCTTTGTTTTATTAATCCAGATATCATTGCTGGAACTGATGGCCACTAAAATACTCTGGTTTTTGATCTTGTCCGAAGTAACGGAATCCGGTCGAATCACCTCAATACCCGGCTCTTTAATAAAAGTGGCGGTCACGATAAAAAAGATCAACATAATGAAGACCACATCCAACATCGGTGTTAAATCAATTTCACCGGTGTTTTCTTCCACTTTTTTTATATTTGATTTACGCATTTGCTAACTCTTAATGATCGGTCGTCAGATGATCTTCAAGCAAGGTGCTTTCACGATTGGCTACCCGCGTCAGGTAGGTGTTGGCAAACACACCTGAAATGGCTGCTACCATCCCGGCCATCGTTGGGATAGTGGCCTTTGATACACCGCCGGCCATCGCCTTGGCTTCACCACCACCGGTGACCGCCATGATGTTAAACACTTCGATCATACCGGTTACCGTACCGAGCAAACCTAATAATGGACAAATCGCCACCAGGGTTTTAATCAAGCCAAGATTAGCGCTAATGGTCTCGCCCACCTGACCAATCAACATCCGTCGAATTTGCTTGGCGTTCCAGGATTTGCGCTCCGTGCGACTCTCCCAAGTTCTCATCACCACATCAATGTCTGCCTTAAGGGACATCCGGTAATACCAGATGCGCTCAAAAATCAGTGTCCACATCACAAAGGTCAATGCGGCGATGATATACAGCACATTACCGCCCGCATCCATAAAGGCTCTGATCTGGCTCAGTGCTTCAAGGATTGCCACCATGATTACTTGCTCGTCTCATTATGCTGGGCAATAAGTCCCATCGTTTGCTCTTCAAGAACATGGATGATTTTCTTGCTGCGGCCACTGACAATGGTATGCAAAAGTACCGTTGGAATCGCCACACAAAGCCCTAATACAGTGGTGACCAATGCACCGGAAATACCACCGGCCATGGCTTTTGGATCACCGGCACCGAAGATAGTAATCGCCTGGAAGGTAATGATCATGCCGGTTACCGTACCCAGCAAACCTAGCAAAGGTGCGACTGCAGCGATAATCTTCAATAAGTTAAGTGAATGCTCCAGAGAAGGCAGCTCTTTTAGCACCGACTCACTCAACTTAAGCTCCAGAGTTTCCGGATCCATATTCGGATTTTCTTCATGGACTGCCAGTACTCGTCCCAGCGGGTTATTGGGATTGGCTTTGTCAGACTTTAACTGCGAGCGAACCTTCAGGCTAACAATAGATAGTGCAATCAAGCGCCAGATAGCGACAATAAAAGCAAAAACACCAACACCGGTAATGATGTAACCAATCAGGCCGCCTTGATGCCAGCGCTCGTCAATCGTTGGGCTGTTAATTAATGCTGCCAGAAAAGAGCCGCCAGTCGGTCCAGTTGGGTCAATACCCAGCTTGGTAAAACCACTGCTAGCACTAACTAGTTGGGCAGCCTGGGAGGTATAGGCAGAATCAGGCTGGCGCGCCAGCTCTTCAATAATGCCGCTATCTCCTTTATACGCGAGGTAGTTGCCTTCCTCTGAAACGATATTAAAAGTACCGACACGAACTACTTTTTGCTCGACCCGCTCCCCGTTTGGCTTAACCACCGTGGCGTTAAAAGCAACCACCTTGCCAGATTCTGTCATCTCACGCTGCAGTTCAAACCACAGTCGCTCAATCATCTCTATACTGGGCAACTCGGTACCACTGGAGGATTTCTCAACCAACTCATCAAGGAACACACCCCGATCAGGGTAGTGAATGCTGATCAGCGAACTATCAAAATTACTGTGTGCATCACCTGTCGCCGAGGTCAAATGACCAAACAGCTCAGTCAGGCTACCCATGCGCTCACGCAGACGCTGTTCTGCCTCGGCAAGTTTTTTGTCATTTTCTTCAAAGGTTTTCTCAAGGCGAGCACTGCGATCTTCTTCCTGCTTACGCAGTTTATTGGCCTCTTTGACCATAGCGGCCTGCTGGTTCTTGGCCTGCTTAAAGCGCTGCTCACGCTTTCTGTTTTCTTTGCCTTCCGCCACTCGACCCTGCTCGACATAACGCAGCAGCTCATCCAGTGACTTTGCCTTTTCCTCGGCAACAGCACCCAGTGAGGAAAAGATCAATGCGCTGCCCAAGGTTGCTGCAGCTAATATGCTGATTCGGTTTTTCATTGAATCGCCTCCGGTGCGGAAATGGGCAGGTCAAGGATAGAGATTGACGCTTGTTTCTTGGAAACTCGGATACCTTTTAACACCGCATTACGGTAATCGGCAGAATCCAGCTGAACCCAACCACGAGCATCTTTATCCCAGGCACCACTCACTTCGGTATCGGTGGTCTGAAAAAGCAGCGCGATACGCCCGACGCGGAAGATATTAACCTCCCGATCCGAGCCATCAATGGAAATAGTATCCTTATAGGAATCAATCTTGCGACCGTACTCATTTTCAATTTTGTAGGCTTCCAGTACCTGACGAAACTTTTCAGCAACGGTTAAATCTGCCCGATCAATATTGGCGCGTAAAAAATCAATGCGATCTCGGCGTTCTTTACTGTGAAAGGGCATGTCCAAAGCAATAAACTGCTCCAGACCATCAATCATGCGCATAATCAGCGGGGTAACCTGGCGCTGAATAACCGTCACATTGGCGATAGACTCTTCCATCAAACCCAGGCGTTTTTGCTGATTATTAACCTGAATGTCCAGCTTCTTGTTATAAACCTGCAGGTCTTCAACCAATTTCATGAGGCGCTTGTAGTCCTGCAAACTGCTACGCGTTTCGTCGCTGAGCCTGTCAATTTTCTTTTGCGATTTCTGGGCTGAGTCAGTTTTGACCTGCCCCACCTTTAAGACATCGCTCAATTGATCGGCTTGCAGAGAACTACTGCCACCCACCAAAGAACCAACTGACAGCGCTAATGCAGCTGCTATCACCTTTATTCGATGCGTATTCATGAGAATTGCTTTTCCTATTTTCAGGATTTTAGTTTACTTCAGACTTTATTGTTTTCTTGTCATAACGCCTTTACATTGCAGCGTCAAACAGTCGTAGGCCCTGCTATTTATTCTGTATGCCTGCAACCGAGCCTTGGGGCTGCCAACCCTAAATCATTAATATGAAATATTTATGATCAAATTGCACATTAAAGTCTAGTAGCAAATGCGTGAATGTCCACCCAACGGCATACGAATATTTACGTAGCGTATGAATTTTTTATCCGCCGATACCTGGCTAAGACAGATAGAAATGCTCTGTAAATTAACGTACTTATTGCAAGCGCAACTATGACCACAAAGCCTTATAACTTGCAATTAGTGTTTTCGGGAATACGTCACAAAACTGTAGTCATAGGGGTTGGTGTCCGTCGCTTGGTGGTCCTCCCTTGACTCTTCGCGCCAGAGCTGAAGATCCAACTCGGGGAAATAGGCATCACCCTCAACCTCAGCATGCACCTGAGTAATATATAAGCGTTCAGCCTGAGGCAATAATTGCTCGTAGAGCTGCGAGCCACCGATAATCATCACCTCATCAAGGTCAGCCTTGGCGGCAATACTTTTTGCCAGCTCAAGCGCCTCTTCGGCACTGCGCACCACACGAACGCCCTCTTGAACAAAGGCGCTATCTCGTGTCATCACTATATTAGTTCGTCCCGGCAACGGCCGGCCAATCGATTCAAAGGTCTTGCGCCCCATAACAATTGGCTTGCCCATTGTGCTGGCCTTGAAGAATTTAAGGTCATTGGGCAGATGCCAGGGCAGCTGGTTATTTTTACCGATAACACCGTTTTTCGCCATCGCGACAATCATTGCAAGCTTCACAGACACTTCCTCATCAATCAGACCGCGATTGGCGCGCTGATATGCGCATGGGATTGGTAATCCAGCAGCTCAAAATCCTCAAAGACAAAATCAAAAATACTGTCTACTGCAGGATTAATTTTCATTTGCGGCAAAGCCATTGGCTGGCGGCTCAACTGCAGATCTGCTTGCTCAAGATGATTATTATAAAGGTGGGCATCACCAAAAGTATGGACAAAATCCCCCGGACGTAAGCCGCAGACCTGCGCCACCATCATGGTTAACAGTGCGTAGGAGGCAATATTAAAGGGGACACCTAAAAATATATCAGCACTACGCTGGTAGAGCTGGCAGGATAAACGGCCTTCAGCCACATAAAACTGGAATAAGGAATGACAGGGCGGCAGCGCCATCTCGTTAACATCGGCAACATTCCAGGCGCTGACAATATGGCGCCGGGAATCAGGATTGTTTTTTATCTGATTAATCACCTGACTAATCTGGTCTATTTTGCCACCATCCGGTGTTGGCCAGCAGCGCCACTGATAACCGTACACCGGACCAAGATTACCCTCCTCATCCGCCCAGTCATCCCAGATCCTCACTCCATTGTCTTTCAGGTACTGGATATTGGTATCACCTTTAAGAAACCACAGCAGCTCATGAATAATGGAGCGTAAATGAAGCTTTTTGGTGGTTAAGGCAGGGAAGCCTGCTTCGAGATCAAATCGCATCTGATAACCAAAAACACTGCGGGTACCGGTACCGGTACGATCGCCTTTTTCTACACCCTGCTCACGCACATGGCGCATCATGTCGAGATACTGTTTCATACCAGACCTTACGATTGTTTATTATTTGAACACTGCTGATTGTTTGAAATCTGGTTAAAGCGGTAGGCCCACACCACCATCGCTATACCACCCAAAATCATCGGGATCGACAAAATCTGTCCACGTGTTAGCCAGCCAAAAAAATCATAACCGATATGATCGTCCGGTTCGCGAACAAACTCGACGATAAACCGAAACAGCCCATAGCCGATTAAAAACACTCCCGTCACCGACAGGTTTGGTCGCCGCTTACGTGAGAACCAGAAAACAATAACAAAAAGCACCAGCCCTTCAAGAAAAAACTGATATAACTGGGAGGGGTGGCGCGCTAGCGCTTCTGGGTCGCGGGGAAACACCATACCCCAAGGGCCGTCGGTGGGACTCCCCCATAATTCCTGACCAATAAAATTACCCGCTCGCCCCAAGCCCAGACCAATCGGTGCAATCGGTGCGACAAAATCAAAGACTGCGGTTATCGGCTGATCAATCTTACGGGCATACCATATCAACACAGCCGCCACGCCAAGCAAACCACCATGAAAGGACATACCACCCTCCCAAACACGAAACAGCCAGATCGGGTCATCGAGAAATTTACCAAAATGATAGAACAGCACATAACCAATACGGCCGCCGATCACCGCACCCATTGCACCGTAAAAAATCAAATCATCCACATGCTCGCGCCCCATCGGCGCATAGGGCTTTTTGACCCTCAACATCGCCAATCCCCAGGCCGCAGCAAAAGCGCCCAGATACATAATTCCATACCAGTGAATGCTGAAAGGACCCAATTCCAGTGCAACAGGATCAATTTGCGGATAACTCAACATAAT
>JAUXDF010000340.1 GCA_030618505.1 Spongiibacteraceae bacterium
CGACCCGACGGTGAATCAGTTTTTGAAAACCTTAAAGTTTGTGCTCTCAGCGAGGCAAATTGTTACCGAGTGCTCACCTCCCCCGCCTTCAGTAAAGGTGTTGCCAAAGGTGATGAAATTCGCCTGCTAGACGCCGGACACTTTGAAATCACTAAACACAGCGGCAATCTCTGCGTCAGGGTTTTTGCCCGACAAGACATAAAACACTTACAAAATGAGCTGACTCCGGCGGTAAAAGACTTAGGGGGCAGCCTTGATCTACAAAACGAGCGCCTGCTGGTTTACAGCATTCCTGTCGCCCAGGGCTTCAACAAAATAGAAGCCTGCTTAAACCGCCTTATTTGCGGCGAGTCCACCGATACCAATAAGAGCCAGGAAAACGCCGTCTGGTTATACGGTAATGTCTATGACCCCAGCGATGGCAGCACACCGCTTAACTGGTGGCAGGCATTCCTCAAGGATGGCAAATAACAACGATGCCAAGCACGCCCATTTTACCATCAACACCCAGCTCACGGAGGCTGCATGTTACTGCTTATCTCACCGGCAAAAACTCTCGATTTTGACAGCAAGGCACAAACCAGCACCTTTACCCAGTGTCAGTTCCTGCAGGACTCCCAGCTTCTGATCAATGACCTTCGCCAGCTTGATGACAGTGAAGTCTCCGCTTTAATGAAGATCAGCACCCAGCTTGGGGAACTGAACAGCAAGAGATTTAAACACTGGCAACTACCGTTTACCCCGGAGAATGCCAAGCAAGCTTTGCTGGCATTTAAGGGCGATGTTTATACTGGCCTGGCCGCTGAAGAGTTTAGCAGCAAAGATCTGCAGTTTGCCCAGCAGCATCTTCGAATCCTCTCCGGGCTTTATGGCCTGCTACGGCCACTGGATCTGATACAAGCTTATCGCCTGGAAATGGGCACTAAATTTTCTAATCCCCGAGGAAAAAATCTCTACAACTTCTGGGGCAACACACTCACCGAGGCCATTAATCAGCGGCTAAGCCAAGAGACAGATGGCGTGGTACTAAACCTTGCCTCCAATGAGTATTTTAAGGCGGTTAAAACCAAAAACCTGCAGGGAAAGATAATCACACCAGTATTTAAGGATCTAAAAAATGGCCAATATAAAATAATCAGTTTCTACGCCAAAAAGGCCAGGGGGATGATGGCAGCTTACGTGATCAAAAATCGCCTGACCGATGCCGAGCAAATCAAACATTTTGATACTGCCGGCTATGAATTTCAGGCTTCATTATCCAGCGATGTCGATTGGGTATTTACACGTGATGCACCACCAGCGAGTTAGAGCTCTTCGACAATGAACAATTAAATAATCACTGCTGGCGCTTGCTGATATTATTCAGGGTGCGGGATATGCCATTTAATATTGAGGCCACCAGATGCAGGCCAGAGCCTTTCAAAAAGGCAAAAAAAAGCCGGACTCTAAAGCCCGGCTTTCTTTTGACACTTCCTGTGTCCCACTTAAGTCCCTTTAAGTACGTACATCCAATGTACGCTTGCTATTATGCCAGCATGCTGATTTATCGAAAGAGGAGATGACTGCAATTTAACGTAAGCAATTTCCTACGCAACTAATACTAATTGCTTATACGCTTAATTTTTCATCAGAAAAGGTGATAGGGAAGGCACGCTCGACATTGCTGATACTGCCGGCAATACAGGCAAATACGCCTTTCTCAATCAGCCAGTTTTTTAAACAGCACATCCCAAACGCCGTGCCCTAAGCGCTCGCCCCTTTTTTCAAATTTAGTCAAAGGCCGCCACTCAGGTCGCGGGATATAAGACTGATCCTGCGCTTCATTCGCAAAACCTTCTGCCGCTGACAGCACTTTGAGAATATTCATCGCATAGTTTTGCCAATCCGTTGCTGCGTGAATAAGGCCACCTGTTTTAAGTTTTTTTCTTAACAGTTGAATAAACTCTGATTGAATCAGGCGTCGTTTACGGTGTTTGGTTTTATGCCAGGGGTCAGGGAAATATATCTGTACCCGGTCCAGAGAACTATCGGCGATCATATGGTTGAGTACGTCAACGGCATCATGCTCAAATACGCGAACATTTTTAAGCTCATACTCCTCAATCAGCTGTAGTAGTTTTCCCACGCCCGGGCTGTGAACTTCGATACCGATAAAATCCTTTTCCGGCTCCGCTTTCGCCATCTCGGCCAATGATTGGCCCATGCCAAAACCGATCTCCAGCACCCTCGCTGCACTGCGATTAAAAACCACATCAAGATCAATACACTCTGGCTGATAGTTTAATCCAAACATCGGCCAGCTCTGTCGATAAGCGCCTTTCTGCCCTGCTGTCATGCGACCGGTGCGCAACACATAACTGCGAATTTTACGCCGTGGCTGCTCGTTATCTTCAGGCATTATTAAAGATTTTTCCCAATACCGGCAGCCAAAGTTAACCAGGCAACTAAAAAGCACAAACCCCCAATCGGCGTAATCGGCCCCAACCAACGCATACCGGTAATGCTAAGCAAATACAGGCTGCCGGAAAACAATACAATACCAGCGATAAAACCATAAGCACTGATACGCAACAAAGCGGTATTGGTAAAGTGAAGGCACAACACACCAACCAGAGCTAAAGCAAAAGTGTGGTAGAAATGATATTGCACTGCAGTTTGATAAACGCTGAGCATTTCGCTTGATAGTTTGGTTTTTAAACCATGGGCACCAAAGGCGCCTAAAGCGACGGCCAAAAAACCACTTAAAGCAGATGAAATTAGAAAAAATTTAGTCATAATTTATTTTGCAGATTAATAAGGTATCAAGTGTTGGATCGCTTTTTTACTGGCAATAAAAAGGCCGCTGTTATCAGCGGCCTTTTTAACAAGAGTAAAGAGCAGGGGAACTAGGCTTCCATATGTGCGCGAACTTTCTTCATCGCATTTTTTTCAAGCTGGCGTATGCGCTCGGCTGAAACACCATACTTGCCAGCCAAATCATGCAGAGTCGCTTTATGTTCACTTAACCAGCGCTGCTGCAGAATATCACTGCTGCGCTCATCGAGCTCACCCAAGGCCAGGCGTAAACCGTGATTATTGGTTTCTTGCCAGTTTGTTTTTTCCAGCAACAGGGCAGGATCAAGACTGCGATCCTCAAGATAGTTAGCCGGTGCCTGATAAGCACTGTCATCATCGATATCGTTGGGCGCATCAAAGGCGGTGTCATGGGCAGCCAATCGGCCTTCCATACGTCGTACTTCCACGACATCAACACCCAGGTCTGCGGCAACAGCGTGTGCCTCATCATTAGTCAACCAGGCCAGGCGCTTTTTGGCTCCGCGCAGATTAAAAAACAGTTTGCGCTGCGCTTTGGTGGTAGCCACTTTAACAATGCGCCAGTTACGCAAAATATATTCATGCATCTCGGCTTTTATCCAATGCACCGCAAAGGACACCAGACGCACACCCTTTTCAGGGTTAAAGCGTTTCACCGCTTTCATCAAACCAACATTGCCTTCCTGCACCAAATCACCCAAGGGCAAACCATAGCCGGAATAGGATTTGGCAACATGAACCACAAAACGAAGGTGAGAAAGCACCAGTTGGCGGGCTGCCTCAAGATTTTCATTGTAATAGAGCTCTTTGGTCAACTCTCGCTCCTGCTCTACGCTCAACACGGGAATGCTGCTGGCCGCCGTCATATAGGCGTTCAGGTTGGCTCCCGGCGTCTGTAAATTAACAGGTATTAAAGAGGTGTTCATTTTTTCGTCTCCATTTAATATCAGGGCTAGTTTAGCACTCTTTGCATTAGAGTGCTAACAAGCGAAAAGTTCCAAGAGAGAAGGATATTATTTACTTTATATCTAAGGCGTAGCCAGCATTTACCCACTTATCGCGGCTCAATCGCACCAAGATGGCGACCCACCGCCAACCAGGCGCCTAAAAAACCCAGCATTGCCCCGGTCATCCACAGGCCTATGGTGTCCATAAAACCCAGCCCCAGCAATGAGAACTGGCTTTGATACAAACC
>JAUXDF010000276.1 GCA_030618505.1 Spongiibacteraceae bacterium
CCTGCACCCACCGCCGCGCCGTGGATAGCAGCAATAACAGGTTTGTCGACAGCTACAATCTGGCGAACCACATCTACGAAAGGACCACCGGGAGTTTTACGCTGAGAGCGAGGGATAGGGCGTGAGGAATCTGAAGTGCCAGGCATTGGACGATCACTATCGCCGGTCAGAAAGTCTACATCACCGCCAGCACAAAATGCTCGGCCAGCGCCGGTTAATACGATTACCCGTACGTCATCGTCAAAACGTAATTCGTAGAGTTTTTTGGATAATGCCTCACCCAACTCCCAGCTGACTGCATTGAGCTTATCGGGGCGGTTGAGGGTAATAATGCCGACATTGTCTTCTATGCGGAACAGGATTAGATCTTCTTCTTTTGCCATTGCATTTCTCCGGCTTACTGCAAAATTTTAACTGCTATTTTGTGCCACCCCGAATTAATTAGAGGCAGAAAAGTGACCTTGAGCTAGCTGTTGACCTTGGCAATCACATTATTGGCAAAGCCTTCCAGATACGCACGCTTCTGATCAATCGTGCTATCAGGGCCAACAGTAAATGCAAAGGGCAGACTAACCGCACTGGTAATACCGGCATCTTCCATTCGCTTGTAATCATCAAGGCCAAGCTCGCCGTAGATTGGCACCACCATATCAAAAGGCTCATTACTGCGGCCGTATTCGGCGCGTAAATCAGTCAGCGTTTTAGCCGTTGCCAGTGCATCTTCCAAAGTCTGGCCTGGGCCAAGCCAACCGTCACCGTGGCGGGCAGTACGGCGCAGAGCCGGGCCGCTTAAACCACCGATATAAATAGGAACTGGCTTAGTAGGCGCCGGAGACATAGCTACACGAGGAAAATCAAAAAACTGCCCATGATGCTCCACAAAACCGCCAGCCTGCAGCTTACGAATAACTTCAATACACTCGTCATAACGCTTGCCGCGGGTTTTAAAATCTACGCCCAAGGCATCAAACTCTTCTTTCATCCAGCCTGCACCGGTACCCAGCACAATACGATTGTCGCTAAAAAAGGCAACACTGCCTGTTGCCTTGGCAACTTCAACAGGATTACGCAGGGGCAAGATAAACACGTTCGTTGCAAACTTAATGTTTTTTGTAACCGCAGCCAGCGCAGCCATCAAAGACCAACACTCCGGCCAAACAGTTTCTTCTGAAAACTGTGGTGGTTTGCCATCCTCGGAGTAAAGATAGGTAGACTCTTGATGCTCTAAATGCAGCAAGTGATCGGAAACCAGCGCACCGTCAAAACCGACTTCATCGACGATTTTGGCCGCATCCATTATTTGATTTCCTTCACAAAGGAATAGTGATTGCCAAAATTTCATTCTTACTCTCCTTAAGTTTTTCTATTATTTTGCCGCTGTCGACAGGTTTTTCTGTAGGGTGCTGAAACCAGCTGCCTACCCCCAGGATAAATTGCCTGATGAGTGACTATACAAATTTAAGTAGTTGTTCTTGCGTGTCGGTAAAATCCCGCACCATACCCTCGGTCTGAAATGCCTGCTCTACAACACCGGCATTATAGGTGTAACAGGCGCCCTCGGGCATTTCATCTTCAAGTGCAGATCGCCCCGCTGTATTTATATAATCATAACGCCGGGTTTGTGCAACAAAATAGCCACGCTGGAGAATAATGGCAGCTTCCAGCTCGTCCTTTGAAAACGCCTTTACCGCCCAGGGATAAAAACCCTGCAGCAAAGGCTTGCCTTGCAAAGACTGAGGCCCAGTCAAACAGTGAGATTTAACCCGCCACTGATGCACCAGCTCACCATCACATAATACGCTAATACTGCTGCCATTTTCACGCTCATCGGGCACAATAATATCATAAACTTTATGCTGGGTAGATCTTGTCGAATGAGCCAGTGCCAATACCGCTAAATCGTATAAATGAGTGCAGTTTTGCCCAGGGTCAAGCACGCGGCGAAGGGAGGATGAATCAGTAGTCAGCGCACAGCCGATCAGCGGCTTTAGTGCATCGACCGCACTAGGGCAGGTATTAAATGGATAGCGAATGGGCTGTGCTGAGATATCGCTGACCTGCTCGCCATCATAACCGAGCTTTAAGCGAAAACCGTGGGTGGCATCTTCAAGTTCAGCAATCACTTGCTGGGGCAGGTTTTCAAGGCGAATGCGGCGCCGATAAATGCCATTACCGTAATCAGGGTTGCGCTTGACGATGCGTTTATCCAGATTGCTCATGGCATACCATGGTAGCTCAAAAGACCGTAGGGTGCGGCTCCCGCACCACGGCAGTGCCGCTTGTACCCTGTTTTAGGTACACCCTACTAAAGCCGCTTCAAATACGACGCTATACAAAACTACACCTTAAAAGGATCCGCGATAGTATCACCATCGGTATCCAGTACATCAGCTGCGATCAATTCTTCCAGAGCACGATTATCCAGCCAGTTGATCTGCTGCTGTTTAGCGCGACGGAAGAACAACTGAATATCATATTCCATGGTGAAACCATAACCACCATAGATCTGCTCACACTTGGCGGTAGCATTGCGGAATACATTACAGCAAAACAGCTTGGCCATCGGAGCCAGACGCTGAATTGGCTTACCCTCACTACAAGCCCAGGCCGCTTCCCAGGCCATCACCTGTGCACCGGTAATTTCCACCTGAGCATCAGCCATATAGTGAGCCAGCGACTGGAAGGAGCCTATCGGCTTATCAAACTGTTCGCGATCCTTGGAATATTCAACGGTCATATCCAGGGCTCTCTGAGCACCACCAACGGCAAATGCTGCCTGCAGAATACAAGCCTCCATCAGTACATCCTGCCAAATTGCCCAGTCGCCCTCGAGACAATTGGCAGCAGTAACGGCGACATCGCTAAAGGTCACTTTATACTGAGTGTCATAGGCCATTGATTTTTGCTGCTCGAGGCTTACCCCCTCAGCATCCACATCCACCAGAAACAAGCCAACCGCATCAGTAGCATCGCCTGTGCGAGCCAGCACTAATAACTTTTGCGCGGCCTTGGCATAAAATACATGGCGCTTTACGCCGCTCAATTTAAATCCGTCTCCTGCGACTTCTGCACGCAGCTGAACACCTTCAGGGCCAAAACCGTTATCAGGCTCAAGCCAGGCGGGGGTGACAATCAACTCACCACTGCCAATCAATGGCAAAAGCTCACTTTTTTGCGCATCACTGCCACCTTTGGTGATAGCAGACGCAGAGACCATCGCACTAACAAAATGCGGACCGGGTGCCAAACCACGACCCAGCTCCTCATAGATAACGGCCGCATCCAGCATACTCAAGCCCAAACCACCATACTCTTCAGGTATCAGCACGCTGAGCAAACCATTGTCTTTCATCTGCCCCCATAAGCCGGCGGGTATGCCGATTTCATCGTGCTCCATTTCCCTGACGACTTCGGTGGTACTGTGATCATCCACAATACTCTTAACCATATCGCGGAAAAGGTTCTGTTCTTCGGTAAAATTGAGATCCATGGAAAACGCCTCTCTAAAATCTTGCTATCAATACTTATATTAACGGGTAATCCTGTTGGGCCGCCGCCTTGCCCCATGCCTAATGGTATGAGGGAACTGGAGTGAGGGGAGCTGCAAAACTACAAGAACTACCCTCACCCCAACCCTCTCCCACTAGTGGGAGAGGGAGCTTAACTTAGGGCTGCCACTGTTCAGCCTTACGGCTCCAGGGATTGTCATTTTCATCTTTGGGTATCGCCACGCGTGCCTGGCAGGAAGTTGATACCTTGCCATCGACGAATACCGCCACATTCATATCTAACCAACAGCAGCCGCTATCATCGGTGCTGATTTTTTCTACCTTGCCGGACATTTCCATCGTATCCCCTGGAAATACCGAGCTGCTCATCTTGAATTTCATTCTGCCGAGTCGACCTTTTGGTCCGGTCCAGTCAGTGATATAACGCTCAAACCAGGCGGCATTATTAGGCGTATTGATAAAGATGTTTTGTACGCCATTTCTATTAACAGCGAAATCCTTATCATGATGCATCGGCCGCCAGTCGCGACTTGCCAAAGCACCCAAGACAACCGTGGTGGCGGTCACTTCTTGGGTCAGCGCAGGCAGTTCATCACCGACCTTTACCTGATCAACCGTCAGATTTTTAATCTCTGCTGCGCTCATGCTGCTGGCCTCCGGTATCCAAGGCAGGTATAGATATCAGTGCCGACATGATCGCCATCCTGATTGACACACTCAACATTAATCACCCAAAAACGGCCGGTGCCTACTTTAGTCTGCTTAACATCGCTGATCGATTTGATCACCTGACAGGTTCTCAGTTTGTCGCCCATTTTAACCGGCACACCAAAAATAGATTCATTACCGGCGATAACGGCCTCTGGCAAACCTAACATTTCTTTCAAGTCAAAATGAGTTTGCAAAGCTTTGCGCTCGCCTTCTGCACCCGGTGTCCAATAGTGGGGTCTAAACCAAACAGATAACATTGTTGGTGGTGCGATTTGCGCACCGACCAATTCTTCTGCTACGGATTTGTCCCAGTACAACGGGTTGCCGTTTTGTACGGCGGCCATGGTGTTGTACACATAGCCCATTTCTATATCAAATTCGGTCTGCTCTTCGTATTGAGACTTGCCGATAAGATTCTGCACACTTTGTGGAATCTCGGGTATTTCGTCTGACATACCTTTTTGTACTCCTGGTTTAAACCCATATCCCGCATGCACATCCCAAAAGGGCATTAAGGAAAAGGCTGGAATCTGGGGAACTGCACATAAAAAACTTTACAGACCCGCCCTCACCCCAACCCTCTCCCGCAAGCGGGAAAGTCGGAGGCCAAGCGG
>JAUXDF010000237.1 GCA_030618505.1 Spongiibacteraceae bacterium
CCCTTGCCGCGAATAATGGCGGGCATAACGGCATTTTTTCCAGCGATGGCGAGTTCAACGGCAGCTTTACCCGTTGCGTAGGCTTGCTCTACATCGGTGGCAGAGGCGATGTGGCGGGCGGAGCGTTGCAGGTAGTCTGCCAATGCCCAGTGGTATTTATAACCGTATTCTTGCTTGACCATGGCGGCGAGCGTCGGGGCTACCCCGCCGAGTTGTTTGTGGCCAAAGGCATCGGTGCTGCCCGCATCGGCGAGGAACGTGCCGTCTTCATATTGAGCGCCCTCGGAAGCAACGACTACACAAAAGCCGTATTTTTTAACGCAGCCCTTAACTTTCTTTAAAAACTTTTCTTTGTTAAAGGCAATCTCGGGGAACAGGATAATATGGGGTGGCTCTCCCTCGTTTTCTTTTGCCAGCCCTGCGGCACCCGCAATCCAGCCGGCATGGCGCCCCATGACTTCAAGAATAAATACTTTGGTGGAGGTTTCGCACATGGAGGCGACATCAAGGCCTGCCTCGCGGGTGGAGACCGCAACATATTTTGCCACTGAGCCAAAACCCGGACAGCAATCAGTTAAGGGTAAGTCGTTGTCGACAGTTTTGGGGACATGAATGGCTTGAATGGGGTAAGCCATTTTCTCTGACAGTTGAGAAATCTTTAGACAAGTATCGGCAGAATCTCCACCGCCATTGTAAAAAAAGTAGCCGATATTGTGGGCTTTAAACACTTCGATTAAACGTTCGTATTCGGCGCGGTTTTGCTCGAGTCCCTTGAGCTTGTAGCGACAGGAGCCAAAGGCGCCTGAAGGTGTATGCTTGAGGGCGGCGATGGTTTTTGCACTCTCTTTGCTGGTATCTATCAGCTCTTCTCTTAAAGCGCCGATAATGCCATTATTCCCGGCGTATACTTTACCTATTATCTGTTTGTGCTGGCGAGCAGTTTCTATGACGCCGCAAGCCGAGGCATTGATAACGGCGGTGACACCACCTGACTGCGCGTAAAATGCATTTTTTTTCGCCATGAATAACGAGGCTCCATAATTGCGAGAGGGTTTTTATAAGTCAGCCACGAATGATACTTTAAATTGAATTAGACTGTATATCTTTCATACCCAAATGTGAGCGATTATCGCTGACAACGGCGTGTTATACTCGGCGCCAAACAACTTATCCTGGAAGCTGTAGTGACAGGGTTTATCGAGTTACCCTAAAGAGGATGCGATAGGGATGCACATACATATTCTTGGAATCTGCGGCACATTTATGGGCAGCTTGGCGATACTTGCCAAGCACTTGGGTTTCCGTGTCAGTGGTTGTGATGCCAATGTCTATCCGCCGATGAGCACTCAGCTTGAGGCTCAGGGTATCGAGCTGATCGAGGGTTATGATCCCGAACAGTTAAAAGTGACCGGTGAGCCGGACATGATCATCATTGGTAATGCCATGTCGCGGGGTAATCCTTTGGTAGAGTATGTGCTTGATAAAGGCCTGCCTTATACCTCCGGCCCCCAGTGGTTGCAGGAACAGGTGCTGAAGGATAAATGGGTGCTGGCGGTGGCAGGTACTCACGGTAAAACTACCACTAGTAGTATGCTGGCCTGGATTCTTGAATATGCGGGGATGAAACCCGGTTATCTGATCGGTGGTGTGCCGAAAAATTTTGATGTTTCCGCCCGCTTGGGGGATTCGATATTTTTTGTGGTGGAAGCCGATGAATACGATAGTGCATTTTTTGATAAGCGTTCCAAGTTCGTTCATTACCGCCCGCGCACCACGATATTAAATAACCTGGAGTTTGATCATGCCGATATTTTTGATGATCTTGCTGCTATTCAACGACAGTTTCATCATTTGATCCGAACGGTGCCCGCCAATGGTTTGCTGATCAAGCCGCAAAGTGATCAAAATCTGGCAGAGGTGATTGCGATGGGCTGTTGGACGCCCCTTGAGGAGATTGCTCCCGTTGATGCCCAAAAAAGTAACGGCGCTAGTGACAGTGCCTGGCTGGTGAAGCTCTTGTCCGCAGATGGAGCCGAGTTTGAGGTCTTGCGCCGTGAAAAAGGCACCGATGCCGTATCGCTTGGTACGGTACGCTGGTCTCATATGGGTGATCACAATGTCAGCAATGCCATGATGGCCATAGCCGCTGCGCGCCATGTTGGTGTTGAGGCGGTGGTCAGCATAGAGGCGTTGAGTTGTTTTGAGGGCGTAAAGCGCCGTATGGAACAGCTTGCTGAGGTGAATGGTGTGGTCATTTATGATGATTTCGCCCACCATCCCACAGCGATCAGCACAACCCTGGAGGGGCTGCGCAAAAATATTCACGCCAGTGCGGATGACAAACCGTCGCGGGTGATTGCCATTATTGAACCCCGCTCCAATACTATGCGTCTTGGTGCACATAAAGCCAAGCTGGCCCCCTCAACGTGCTCGGCAGATAAGGTGTATTGGTATCAGCCTGCGGGCTTGGATTGGGATCTTCAATCGGTGCTGGAGGCAAGTGAGGTGGATGCCTCACTGTTTGATAATATTGAGAAGATTATTGCTGCGGTGGTTAGCGATACCCGTAGTGGTGATCATATTGTGATTATGAGCAATGGTGGCTTTGAAGGTATCCATCAGCGTCTGATCAAGGCCCTGGATTTTGAAGATGACTACGAGTAGCAGGCCCTGTCGATTCTCATAATTGTGCCCGATAATTAACATTTTATAATTTTAAATGACTACGGATTTTTAATGGCTCAACGATGGCTGCAGGGATTTGATACCCTGATTCTAAAACGTCCGGCATTAACGCTGTTGGTGCTTTGTGTGACGATCGTCTGGTTTGCCAGTCATATTGGCAATTTCAAACTGGATGCCTCTGCCGATTCGCTAGTGTTGGAGGGAGACAAGGCGCTTGACCTATTTCGCGAGGTCAACAAACAGTATGGCTCCGAGGAGTTTTTGCTGGTTACCTATCAGCCCGAAGATGATCTGTTTAGCGATGCCAGTCTGACCTCCTTGACTGCATTGCGTGATGAGCTTGCAGCGTTAGAGGGGGTTTCCTCAGTAGTCTCCATTCTTGATGTGCCCTTGCTTTATAGCCCACGAGTGTCACTGTCTAATTTTTCCAGTGGTATTCGCTACCTTGAGGATGAGCAGACCGATCGTGAACTGGTGCGGGCAGAGTTGCAACAAAGCCCCATCTATAAAAACCTGCTAAGTAATCAGGACTCAACAACCACAGCATTGCAGGTTAATTTAAAGGGGGATTCGCTGTATATACAGCTGCGAGAAATACGTGATTCGCTACGTGAAAAGGATGCTGTTGAGCGTTTAAATGGTGCTGAAAAGCGGGCGCTGAAACTGGCGGAAAAAAACTTTGCCGATTACGCTACGCAAACCAGTGAGCAGCAGCGGCAATTGGTGGATACGGTGCGTAGTGTGGTCGATCGCTATCGAGACAAGGCAACCATTTTTCTCGGTGGTGTGCCGATGATTGCCGCCGATATGATTCGTTTTATTCAAAGTGATCTGCTGGTTTTTGGCTCAGCCATCTTGCTATTTATTATCGTTATGCTGGCGGTGATTTTCAGGCGGCCGCGCTGGATTATTTTGCCGCTATTAACCTGTTTAATGACCACGGCAGGAATGCTAGGTTATTTGAGTTGGGTGGATTGGCGTTTGACGGTTATCTCTTCCAACTTTGTGGCACTGTTGTTGATTATAACCCTGTCTATCACTATTCATTTGATGGTGCGTTTTCGCGAACTGCACAGCGCTAATCCCGAGGCCTCACAAAAGGAGCTGGTGGTGGGTACGGTGAGTTTTATGGCCAAACCCTGTCTTTATACCGCATTAACAACCATTGTGGCCTTTGTTTCGCTGGTGGTCAGCGGCATTCGACCGGTGATTGATTTTGGCTGGATGATGACCATCGGTATTGCTCTGGCCTTATTGTTATCCTTTATCGTGTTGCCTGCAGGTTTGCTGTTATTACCAAAAACGCAGGCGGCTGTCCGAGGAAATGAGGCGGTGACATTCACCCTGCGTTTTGCCCGTATAACTGAAAAGCAGGGGGCTTTGGTTTTGTTATTTAGTGCGCTGCTGATGGCATTGAGCATCTGGGGTATCAGTCGCCTTGAAGTTGAAAACCGTTTTATCGACTACTTCCATAAAAGTACCGAAATTTATCAAGGCATGGAAACCATTGACCGTGAACTCGGTGGCACTATTCCTTTGGATATTGTGATTCGGCATGTTGTTGAAGAAGAGTCGGCAGCATTTTCTGATGAGGAAGATGAGTTTTCAGATGACTTTGGCGATGATGATTTTAGCGATGACTTTGCCGATGGGGACAATGCCAGTGTCTACCAGCAGAGTTACTGGTTTAGTCGGGCGGGACTGGATGATTTGGAGAAGATACATAATTACCTCGACTCTATAGATGAAGTGGGCAAGGTTTTGTCACTGGCCACACTGTATAAAATTGTTGGTGATATTGCCGGGGATGGTATTGACGATATTCAGCTGGCCTTGATCAAAAAGACCCTCTCTGACGATATAAAAAACGTGATGATCACCCCCTACCTTTCCACCGATGGTACTGAAACCCGCATTACCCTGAGAGCGATGGAGACTAGTTACTCGCTCAAGCGGGCTGTCTTGCTGGCCGATATTAAACGTTTTCTCAGCGAAGAGATGGGCTATCAGGATGAAGATGTCGATATGACTGGTATGTTGGTGCTTTACAATAATATGCTGCAGAGTCTTTATCATTCGCAGATTGTCACCCTTGGCGCGGTATTTCTGGCTATCACCTTGATGTTTACCCTGCTGTTTCGCTCACTCTCTATTGCGCTGATTGCTATTACACCCAATATGTTAGCGGCATCAATGGTGCTAGGGATTATGGGGCTGTTGGGGATCCCGCTGGATATGATGACGATCACCATTGCGGCCATTACCGTTGGTATCGGTGTGGATGATACCATCCATTATATTCACCGTTTTATGAAAGAGTTCCCCAAGGATCGCAACTATGTAGCGGCCATGTATCGCTGTCATGCCAGCATTGGTAAGGCGATGTATTACACCTCGATTACTATAGTGATGGGTTTTTCGGTGCTGGCGCTGTCTAATTTCACTCCCAGTGTCTACTTTGGTTTATTGACAGGTTTTGCCATGTTCTCAGCGCTGATGGGAGCCTTGTTGTTACTGCCTAAATTGTTGATTTTATTTAAACCTTTAGGGAAAGAATGTCCTCAACCTGAACCCGTGCAGTCTGAGGTAAAAAGCACTTAGCTAGTGCCCATCCAGAAATTAAACAAAGAGGTCATGGCCAATGCAAATCTTGCGACTTAAAGGCCTTGAAAAGGCCTAGGAGCAAGATTAGCGTTGGCTATGACCGGATTTAATTTTAGAAAGCTACCAGTTTCTGGATGGACACTAGCTAA
>JAUXDF010000219.1 GCA_030618505.1 Spongiibacteraceae bacterium
ACACGATCAGGCAAAAGCAGTCTGGCTGAAAATTGCGCTAAAGCCTTGGCTCACGAGCAGGGCAAACAGTTGGTTTATTTGGCGACCGGTTCTGCAGGGGATGCGGAGATGGAAGCGCGTATTGAACATCACCAATCCCGGCGTGGTGATGGCTGGTTGCTGGTGGAGGAGCCTCTGTTGCTAGCCGAGGCCTTGCAGCAGCACTCCAGTGAAAGCCGCTGCATCGTACTGGGTTGTTTGACATTGTGGACCAGCAATTTGTTGTTCCATAAAAATAAGAATTTATGGTCGCATCAGCGCCAGAAGTTCCTTGAGGCGCTGCCGCAACTGCCCGGGGATATTATTATTGTTAGTAATGAGGTCGGTCAGGGTATTGTGCCAATGGGAGCGGATAACCGCCTCTTTGTGGATGAAATGGGTTTTTTGCATCAAGAGGTTGCCAGCCTTTGTGAGCAGGTATCTTTTGTGGTGGCGGGTTTAGTGCAAAATTTGAAATAGATCGCAAGAAAGTAAACGAGTTAGCGAGAAGTTTATGCAGTGGGTAGCCGATCAGTGTAAAGCGGTGGACGAGCAGATTATTGCCAAAGCCAGCGAGCATCAAAACAGCCTTACCAAACCTCCAGGTTCGCTGGGTATGCTGGGAAAGTGCTATACGTCTTGCCGGCGCGAGCACTGGCTATTAAGCGGTCTTTGTAGCCGTGATTGAGGAACGAAATCAAGGGTTGCTTGAGAAATTTCCTTGATTTCGTTCCTCATGCCCAAAGCACTTCGTGGGGCACACTGATCACGGCTACAAGGGCAGATGGTTTAGCTAGTTATTTTCGACGGTTTGTTTTTTCCTTTTCTTTCGGTTGTTTAATCACCGAAATTTGGCTATTGCGGTGCTTATGATCTATGTTTGAGTGATAGGGGAGAAAGACCAAGAACAACACGGAGTGCAATAATTTTTCCAGCATCACTGAGATACCATTGTGTACTCACCCTGACGCATTAAAAAGACGGTTGGGGAAGCAGCGTGAGGAATAAAAAGAATGCCTCTTATATTGATCAAGTCACTGCCTTTTCTGCAAGAACGCGATGTCTCGTCCATTATCGAAGGTGTCAGTAAAGATGTCAGTAGTCACGCGGGTGTTGATATCAGACACTTTACCGTGACATGGGAGTATCTGAGGCCTGGGCATTATGCGGTTTCAGGTGAGTCCAGAGAGTTTCAGCCGATGCATGGGCATCCGATTCTGGTGGATGTGCTGGCGCCAGATTTTAATTCCTGTGGTAATAAAGATCTTATCTTAAGCAGCATCGCCTCCAGTCTTTCTGATCGTGCTGATATACCCCAGAACAATATTTTCATCACCTATAATCAGGCCCACAGTGGTATGGTCTATGATGCCGGTGAAATTGTGCGCTGGTGATGAGTCGTGCTTTCGAGCGAGGGGTTTTGTTTACGGCTATGCTCTAAAAGGTGAGTGTATCACCCAGTGTATTCAAAAAACCAAGATCCAAATGTTCTTCTATGGCATCCGCCAAACGATTAATTTCGTGCTCCTGTATTGCATGGTAATCCAGTCTCTCGACTTTTTTCAAGCCCGCCCAGTGAAGCAATAATTGGCAGGCTTGGGGATGGTCGAAGATACCGTGCAGATAGCTACCGATTATTTGGCCATCCTCTGAAATGACACCATCGCTTTGACCATTATCCAAATCAATCAGCGGCTTTGAAAGAGCAGGACCTTCACTTAGGCCTGCATGTATTTCGTAGCCGCTGACCTTGCTGGTCTGCTCGGAAAAGCTCTGTGAGAAATCCCGTGTAAATCTTCCTGAGCTGCGCGTTAGTTGTTTCTCTGCCTTTAATTCAGTATTGAAATCCAGCCAGCCAAAGCCTGCTGTTATACCAGCAGAACCTTCTAGCCCCAGTGGGTCAGCGATGCTATTTCCGAGCATTTGAAAACCGCCGCAGATACCCATCAGTTTGCCACCGTAGCGAAGATGTTTTTTAATCGCCTGATGCCAGCCGTTTTGCTTAAGCCAGTCGATATCATGACGGACACTTTTGCTGCCGGGGAGAATGATCAGGTCGGCTGCTGGAATATCCTCGCCAGGGCCGATAAATTGTAGATTAACCTGGGGGTGAAGGCGCAGCAGATCAAAGTCGGTATGATTGCTGATGCGGGGTAAAACCGGCACGATGACATCGAGGGCATTCTCTTCGTAGCTCTGATCGCTATTGATGGCATCCTCGGCTTCCAGATGAAAACCCTGCAGGTATGGTAATACGCCCAGCACCTTTTTCCCGGTGCGTTGCTCTAGCCAGTCCAGCCCAGACTCCAGCAGGGCAATGTCACCTCGAAAACGATTAATCACAAAACCGATAACACGTTGCTGCTCGCTTTTAGACAGTAACTCCAGAGTGCCTACTAAATGGGCAAACACGCCGCCTCGGTCAATATCGGCAATAATAATTACCGGGCAATCTACCGCTTCGGCAAAACCCATATTAGCAATATCGCGATCACGTAGATTGATTTCCGCTGGGCTGCCGGCACCTTCAACAATAATGGCTTGATATTGTCTGCTTAGGCGCTGGTGAGATTCCAGTACAGCAGACATGGCAGTGGTTTTGTAATTGTGAAAAGAGACCGCATCCATGTCTTTTAGCGCTTTACCGTGAATAATGACCTGGGCACCAATATCGGAGTTGGGTTTTAACAGCACAGGGTTCATATCGGTGTGGGGGTCAAGAAAGCAGGCTTGTGCCTGCACTGCCTGGGCGCGACCAATTTCGCCGCCATCGCTGGTGACTGCACTGTTCAGTGCCATGTTCTGTGGTTTAAAGGGAGCAACCTTGACCTTTTTGCGTGCCAGTACGCGACACAAACCGGCTACCAGCACAGATTTTCCGGCATCAGAGGTCGTGCCTTGTACCATTAAGGTATTGTTTGATTTGTTAACGGTATTGCTCATGGGGATTTGGCTTGACCTGAAAAAATATCGTGGCTAAAGTGCGCCGCTTGCGTTAGTGCGACGGCGGTGCATATTATGCTGGGCCGACCTTGCCCTCGCAACTACTCTGCCCTTGTCTGCTATGTAAAATGAGCGCGCCGATCACGGTGCAGCGTTGGTTAATATTTTGATGCCCTGCATTGAGCGATAAAACTGCCCTTTGTGTAAAGTCCGAGTAAAAAAAATACAGGTATTTGATAAAGGTCAACGCACAAAATATGAGTGAGCGTTAATATAAATGATAATACTTCGCATTTACAAGCAGGATTGTTATCATACGACTTATGAGCAGTACAAAAAGCACATCTACACTTAACAGGCTTATGGCACAGCAAAAGGCGCGTGTTATTAAGGTGAGCAGTAAAAACCCTGAGGTTCAGGGGAGGTTGCTAACGCTAGGGCTTTATCCCGGCGTGCAAGTTGAGGTGCTTCGTCGAGCTCCTCTGGGTGATCCTTTACAAGTTAGATCTGGCGCTACGTTGTTAAGTATCCGTTTGTATGAAGCTGAAGGAATAGAAGTTGAGGTGATTGTCTGACGTGTCTGTTTTAAAAACTCCGATCATTGCGCTTATTGGTAACCCGAATAGCGGTAAAACAACACTTTTCAATAACTTAACGGGTGCCCATCAAAAGGTGGGAAATTGGCCCGGTGTGACGGTTGAGAAAAAAACCGGGCATATCCCGCTTGGGGAAGGCAGTAGTGTTGGTGACTTGGTCGACCTACCGGGGATCTATTCGCTGGAGCAAGACTTCCAAGGGCTGGATGAGAAGATCGCGCGCTCTTTTTTGGAAAATGAACCCGTTGATTTAATTATCAATATTATCGACACCAGCAACCTTCATCGTAATCTGGTGCTAACAGAGCAGCTGTTAGAGCTAAACAAACCGATGATCGTCGTACTGAATATGCAGGATGTTGCCGAGCAGCAAGGTATCGTTGTTGATGCGCAAACGCTGGAAGACAGACTGGGTATTCCGGTAGTTAATACCATCGCCTCCCAGAAAAAAGGGATGGAGCATTTGCAGTCACATCTACTGCAGCAGCTTGATCCCGAAGCGCTCAAAGTGGCGCCGGTGAAAAACGAAGGTTTGTCTAACGATACCAGCAGCGCGAAAATTATTCAGCGTTATGAGCAAGTCGATAAGTTAACCGAAGGTGTTGTTCACGCTGATCTGGGTTTTGTGCCGATTACCGAAAAGATTGATCGTTGGGTGTTGAATAAGTGGTTGGGTATACCGATATTCCTGTTTCTGATGTATCTCCTGTTTACCGTTGCGATTAATGTCGGCGCGGTCTTTATAGATTTTTTTGATATTTTATTTAATGCAGTTTTGGTTGATGGGACAAGTTGGCTTTTACAGCAAATACACACACCGGAATTGTTAATTACCCTGTTAGCTAATGGGGTCGGTGGTGGAATTACCCTCGTCGCTACATTTATTCCTGTGATTGCTTTTCTCTACCTCGGGCTTTCTGTGCTTGAAGACTCTGGCTACATGTCTCGGGCTGCCTTTGTGGTTGATCGACTGATGGCAAAGCTGGGCTTGCCGGGTAATGCGTTTGTTCCGCTTATCGTTGGCTTTGGCTGTAATGTCCCCTCCGTAATGGCGGCAAGAAGTTTAGGCCGAGAAAGCGATCGTTTGATGACGATAGCAATGGCACCTTTTATGTCCTGTGGTGCTCGCTTGACGGTTTATGCGCTTTTTGCGGCGGCACTGTTTCCTCAGCAAGGGCAGAACGTGGTTTTTGGTTTGTATATTATCGGCATTGTTATGGCAGTGCTTACAGGCTTTATTTTTCGCAAGCAACTTTTCCCGCAGGAAATGACACCCTCTTTTCAGGAAATGCCTGCTTACCATCGTCCGCTATTACGCAATATTCTTATTACCACCTGGTTTCGTTTACGCGGGTTTGTGATCAAGGCAGGTAAAGCGATTGTGGTTGTTATTGTGGCACTGAGCTTTTTAAATTCCTTTGGTACGGATGGTAGCTTTGGAAATGAAGGCTCAAAAAATTCTGTTTTGAGTGTGATAGGAAAAAGTATTACGCCAGCATTTTCCCCCATTGGTATCGCGGATGATAACTGGCCAGCAACGGTCGGATTGTTTACCGGTATGTTTGCTAAAGAGGCCATCGTTGGGACTCTTGATGCACTTTATACCGAAACAGAGGTAGAGCTTGATAATGGGGAGGCGCCTGATTTGCTCGCTGCTGCTATTGATGCAGTTGGCTCTATTGCCAGTAATGCTGCTGATTTAGGCACCGCTTTATCGGATCCTCTCGGTATATTTATTGGTGATGTGAGTGATAAGGCTGCTATCGCCGAAGAGCAGGATGTTAATGTGTCGACCTTGAGTAATATGGCGAAGCTGTTTGTGACGCCTTTTGCCGCGTTTACTTATCTGGTATTTGTCCTCTTGTATGCACCTTGTGTTGCTGTTGTTGGCGCAATGGTCAGAGAGGCCGGCTGGCGTTGGGCGGGGCTGGTTTTTAGTTGGTCGACAACCTTGGCGTATTTTGTCTCCTCTACTATTTATCAGCTGGGCACTTTTGCTGAACATCCGCTATTTTCTTTGCTGTTTATACTTTCCAGTACTTTGGTGATGACTTTGTTTATTGTCAACTTAAAAAAGGTCGGAGGAAAGGCTGTGCAGGAAAACCTGATACCGGTAGTTCAGTTGTAGTGCCAGCTGACTTACAGATTTATTGGCTGTCATTGGATTGGTATAATGATGTTTATGGTCCCAGCACGCTAGTCAAAACTATGCACTTTAGTGCAAGGCTTTAGCAAATTATATAAAGAAGCCGCGTAGCGGCAAAGCATTGGTGTTTCTAATCAAGCGACTTTAGTCGCTATACAATCAACCTATGGACTT
>JAUXDF010000095.1 GCA_030618505.1 Spongiibacteraceae bacterium
CGACTGGTATAGTTGTTTTTTATATCACTTTAAGTATAAGTGATAATTCATTGTAAATTAACAGGAAGTTAATATCGTGAATGGAAAGGAAGATGATTTTTTGCTTAACCATAGCCGACCCCGCAGGGCGTTGGATGCGGTGCATGGTGGTGCTGACGGCGGGGTGCATACAGCAAAGCCGGGGGAGTACTCACAGCAGGCAAGCCCTGGCTCACTTACCTCGTCTATGCTTCGGCGTACCTTCAGTGAAAATAAATATAAAAGAGAAGTCAAAAAATTAAAGAAATTCGATCATTCTCTTGATGCCTACTTGAATAGATTGTGGAGCACTATTTTTGGTGACGGTACCTCCGTTTTATTAAGTCCTGGAGAAATACTTCGTGAGAGACGCGATCGCAGCAAGGTTCGTGCTCAGGAACTTTCGTGTATAAGCTTGGCCGAGAAAGACTTAAAAGCCGTTCATGCGGGTAGCAAAACCATCGATGAATATGGCTATATCAAGGATTCATCAAAATCGCCCTCGGATGATATTAAGATGTCTTCCTTAATCGAAAGACATGAAGGCTCTGCTGATGATGTGGAATTGCGCCTTGGTGCAAATGCGCTGCTAAAACATATCTCTCATGAAGTCCGCATTAAAGAACTAAAGCGCTCGTTGCATATTCGAAAAGTGGCCATCTTTGCTGAACGGCAAGCTATTGCGAACTATGATGGCCGCTGCTCTGAGCGAGCAATCGATCTGGACTGGGTTGAGCGTTGGAAGGAATATGCCCAGGATACCCATGCGCAGGACGTACAGAAACTATGGGCCAGTGTTCTTGCCAAAGAAGTGCTGAAACCTGGCAGTGTTTCCCTTATGAGCCTGGACTTTCTTCGCAATCTTTCATCCTCCGATCTGGAGTTGATTAAGATTGCGGCAAAATACAGTTTCGATACCTTCATTTATCGTGAGGCTAAGGGTTATTTTACAGAAGATATACATTACGTGATGTTTGAACGGCTTGAAGAGATGGGCTTGATTCAAGATGTAAAGCGTGGAGGGGGCTGGAAACTGTTTATTGAACAAGGTGCCAGCATTGAGTCCTGCAATACGGTGTTACGTTGCCATAACAAAGCTTTATTCGTTGAAGTGCTATATCCGGGACAGGGCCTGAGCTTACCGGTGTTTGCCATGACTCTGCTAGGGCGAGAAGTGTTGTCGGTCACGGGAGTCGATGCTGATATGGCCTATTTGTGGGCGGTTGCTAATGATATTAAAAGCAAAGGGTGCTCTGTTCAGCTTGGAGACTGGCTGGAGCGACCGGGGGCAAAGGGAGCGTTTCAACAAAAGATTATTATTTAAGCTGTGCAGGATTTGATACTTCCTGGGCTTTCGATTTGTTGATACGCCTTTATTCACCTGCATCGCGTTCTTGCGTTATGGTTTTTTGCTTATCAAGCGCAGTTCAATGCCTTTTAAACCCTGTGTTTTAATTCGATGATTGACTGATGTTTTATATTGTCAGACAATCCTCCTTCGGCACCAGGAGATCTTTTCAAAATATTGATGCAGATCAAAAATTGCGGTTAGTATCTAGTGCCTAATAGGTGTTAGTCTAGCGGCCTAATTTATATAACAGACACATTTCGAGGACGTTTTTTTATGTCTGAACATGCCAACTCCTCTTTTACACGGCGTCGTTTCCTTAAGTCGAGTGGTGCCGCTGCACTAGTTGCCGGAACCGGTTTACCTTTAATGCACTTCAAGCCCGCCACAGCGGCCGATGCAGGTACGCCCAGCTACAAGCTCAAAAGCTGGGATGAACTTTATCGTCAACGCTGGACCTGGGACACGGTTGCGAAGGGTTCTCACGGCTGGGTTAACTGTCGTAGTGCCTGTGAGTGGGATCTCTATGTTAAAGACGGGATCATCGTTCGTGAAGAGCAGACTGCGACCTATGAGGCTTCTGAAGAAGGTATTCCTGACTTTAACCCGCGAGGCTGTCAAAAAGGCGCTTGTTATACCGATGTAATGTATGGTCCCAGCCGTTTGACTGTGCCGATGAAGCGCACAGGCCCGCGAGGTTCAGGTCAGTGGGAGAAGGTTAGTTGGGAGCAGGCGATGGATGAAATCGCCGAGAAGATGATTGATGTTGCCGTTGAACATGGTGCAGACACTATTTATCAGGATCTGGGGCCTAACTTTGATAATGGCCCTACGACTGTGGCGCGATTTAAGTTCCTGTTTATGAGTGGCGGTGTTTTTGCTGATAACTGGGCTGAAATTGGTGATTTGAATACCGGTGCTACCTTAACCTTGGGTTTTGCTCATACTGGCGGCTCCAGTGATGAGTGGTTCCTGTCTGATTATTTGGTTGTCTGGATGATGAACCCTTCGGTGACCCAGATTGCCGACGCTCACTTTTTATACGAAGCAAAATATAACGGCTCTGAGTTAGTGGTTATTGATCCGCAGTACAGCGCGACAGCAACCCACGCTGATCAATGGTTGCCGATCGAAACGGCTAGTGATGCTGTACTCGGCCTTGCAGTGGCAAGACATATTATCGATGCGGGTAAGGTTGATGAAGCCTATGTTCGTGAACAAACCGATCTTCCCTTGCTGGTGCGCCTGGATAATGGCCGCTTCTTACGTGGTAAGGATATGGTTAAAGACGGCCGCAGTAAGACCTTGTACGTCTGGGATCCTAAACTGGATCAGCCTGTTATTGCTCCGGGTTGTCATGGCGCTGAAACCTATCATTTGTCCTCCGATATCGAAGCACCTATTGAAGGCCGCTTTGAAGTAACGACGTTAGATGGACAAACCGTCCATGTCGCGACTGTCGGTGCGATCATGAGAGAACACCTCGATCCGTATACCTTTGAAGAGACCAGTCGTATCACCGGCTTGTCGGTTGAGCAGATTAAACAATTTGCCGAAGGTTTTGCTAATGCCGAGCGTCCGATGATTCTCTCCAGTTGGGGGTCAAACCGCTTTCTTCATTCCGATTTAATGAACCGCTCCAAGTTGCTGTGTTTGATGCTTAAGGGGGCAATCGGTAAAAAGGGTGCTGGCTATCAGGCCACTGGTTGGGTTGGTCTGGATGGTTTTGGTTCAGAGCTGCAGGTTGAATACTCCGGTGCTCGCGGCAAGATTGCCATGCTGATGGGTATGTTATCGCCAGGCGATCTTTGGGATATGACCGTTGATATCATTCGCAAAAAGAAGACTGAAGTACAAGTGGCTCGTGATGTTGAGCTTAATTACGAGGAGGAGATACTGTGTGGCACCAATGTAACCTCCATTAATTATCAGTACCAGGGTATTAAAGAAGACCTAAACCGGGAACTTAATGAGCATTTCCCCCGCTCTCTAGAAGACTACTTTATGGAGTCCACAGAGAAGGGTTGGGAGCCAGGCTTACCTCGAAATGGTTCGCCAAAAATCTTCTTCACTGGTGGCTCCAACCTGCTTCGTCGTAACAACTTGCCACAACATTTGCTGGAAAACATGTGGTCTAAGATGGAGTTGATTGTTGATATTAACCCCAAAATATCCTTCACAGGTTTGCATTCTGATTATCTCTTGCCCGCCGCAGGTTGGTATGAGAAGTCAGGCATTAAATATGCGATGTCCTACGTTCCTTATCTTCACTACTGTGATGCCGCTGTGCCTCCGGTTGGTGAATCCAAGGATGAATACGAAATTCACTGGTTGCTGTGTGAAGCCATTCAGAAAAAAGCGATTGCTCGCAACTTGCCTGAATTTGATGGCTGTGGCAAACGTCCAACAGACTGGAAAACACTGCATACACGTTATAGTAATCATGGCGATTTGGGCCAAAAGGATACTGAAAAGTTAGCTGATCAGATTCTTGCCGCCAGTAGTGCTGCCAAGGGAATGACCGTTGAAAGCCTCAAGAAAACGGGTATTGCTAAATACACATCCACCGGTGATAACGTCGGGCCTGTTGCCCTCTTTAACCCGGACTGGAAAGGCGAGGGTGTCCTTAATACACTGACTCAGTTTACTGAGCATAAAGATCGCTGGCCTACTTATAGCGGCAGAATCACTAGCTATATTGATCACGAATGGTTCATCGAAGCACGCGAAACATTTGCGACCCATAAGCCAACACCAAAAGCGGGCGGTGACTACCCCTTTCATATGGTTTCCTGTCATAGTCGCTGGTCGATTCACTCCACCTGGCGTGATACTCCCTTGTTGTTGAGAATGCAGCGAGGGGAGCCTGTGATGTACCTGAATCCCATTGATGCTAAAAATCTTGGGGTCATTGATGGCGATTATGGTGAGTTCTTTAATGACTACTACACCATGCATATGCGAGTGAAGTTCTCCTCGATGATTCGCCCGGGTGTCGCATTTTACTTCCATGCCTGGGAGCCACATCAGTTCCCGGATCACAAGAGCTACAAATGGCTGATTCCTGGCTTGATTAAACCGCTGCATTTTGCTGGTGGCTATGGCCAGATTACACATAGCTTAAACAAATGGCAGCCCGGTACTGCGGTACAGGATACTCGTTGTGGTATTAGGGCTATCGACCAGAATAAGGTAAAAGAAATGATGGCCGAATATTCTGAAACTCCATCCACCGATCAACATAGCGCTTAAGGGAGGCGGCTAATATGAGATATGAAGTAACAACCCCCAAGCGTCAGGTCGCAATGGTTCTTGACCTAAACAAATGCCTCGGTTGCCATACTTGCTCCGTGGCCTGTAAGAAATTATGGAATACCGATAGTGGTACTGACTACACCTATTGGAATAATGTAGAAACTCACCCGGGAAGAGGTTTTCCAGCCGATTGGCAGCAGACGGGTGGCCGTACCGCTACCGGTGATGTTAAACAAGGTAAGGTGCCTAATCTCGATACCGAGTATGGTCGTGCCTGGCAGTTTAATCACAAAAATGTTATTGCCACTGATGCTTCCAGCAAGAAAAAAGACTGGTTGCGTCCGAAGGGTGATCCCAGCTGGGGCCCTAATTGGGATGAAGATGAAGGCACTGGCACTTATCCGCAGGATAACCATTACTTCTATCTGCCAAGACTCTGTAACCACTGTGCAGAGCCTGCTTGTCTGGATGCTTGCCCTCGCAAAGCTATCTACAAGCGCGACGAAGACGGTATCGTATTGGTTAATCAGGACAGATGTCATGGTTATCGCTTTTGTGTAGAGGCTTGCCCCTACAAGAAAGTCTATTTCGATCATGAGCGTCAGGTTGCTGCAAAATGTATTTTTTGTATGCCTCGTATTGAAGAAGAAGTTGCTCCTGCTTGCGCACGTCAGTGCCCGGGGCGCCTGCGTTTTGTTGGCTACCGTGATGATGAAGACGGCCCGATTCATAAGCTGGTGGAAAAATACAAGGTAGCGATTCCGCTACACCCGGAATATGGCCTGAAACCGAATGTTTTCTATGTGCCACCCATGAGCCCTCCAAAGCTGGATGACAAGGGTCGGCCTACGGGGGAGTCTCGCATCCCAATGAGCTACCTCGAAGGCTTATTTGGTAAAGAGGTGCACCGTTCACTGGAAATTCTCCATGCTGAACGTGCTAAAAAGAAACAGGGGCAGAGCAGCGAACTGATGGATCTTTTGATTGCCTATGACTGGAATGACAATTTTAAACTTGATAATCCTAAAGCGCGGGAGGTGATTTAATGAAGCAGCAAACACTGAATTTGGTCGCAGCCCCTACCAGTATGCAGCCTGGTGGCTACGTGATGAAGGCTTATCAAAGTAGTATAGAGGCCATCACGGCAAGCGCTGAGCTTGAAACAGAAAATGCCGGTAAGCGATGGCGTATTCAGGTGCGTTGGGCGGCTGAGAAGCCCGTTAACGATATATCAAGTGAAACAGATCTGTTTCCTGATGCATGTGCTATTTTGGTTCCCACCACCGCTGATGCGCCCTGGATAACCATGGGTGATAAGGATAAGGCTGTGGAAGGTATCCTCTGGCGAGCGGATAAAGACCAGCCATGGTCTGTTCGTGCTGAAGGCTTGGGTACTATGGAGCGCAGTGCAATCACTGAGGGCTGGAAAACTGAAGCTGAATGGACGGGTGGATATTGGACAGTGACTTTTAGCACCAATAACTGGGCGGCCTTAAATCAGTTTAAGCAACTGGCAGTAGCCGTTTGGCAGGGAAGTGCTCGTGAACGTGGTGGCTTGAAATCAGTAAGCCCTGGCTGGGTTGCAGTTAGCTAGTGTCCATCCAGAAACTGGTGGTTTTCGATAATTAAGTGCGGTCATGGCCAACACCAATCTAGCTCCTAGGCCTTTAAGTCGCAAGATTGGTGTTGGCCATGACCTCTTTGTTTAATTTCTGGATGGGCACTAGCTAACTAATACCGGGCTTCTCATTCCCACGCTCTGCGTGGGAATGCCTGCCTTCTCTTCTCTTAAGTAACACTTCCGCAATACACTATTAAATAAACACTGGCCCAGCACCTACCGACCAGATCACCACTGTCGCCGCCATCAGAGCTACCAGCATTACCAGGCCAACCGTCAAAATTGAACTTGCATAAATAAAACCACGCTCTTTGGGAATATCCATCAGGATCGGTATACCGTTATAAAGTAGGTAGGCTGAATAGGCTCCTGCAAGTGATGTAGTGACAGCGGATAACCATAGCATCGGATACAAGCCCGTCGCGCCGGCAAGCAAGAGTGGCGTACTGATATACACGGCCATTGCCATACCGTGGTGGGGTGGGACCTCTTTGTCGGAAAAGGTATTGGACATCCAGTTAATCATTTCGCCAAGAATCCATACTCCAGCTAAAAAGGCAACATACATCAGCGCGCATAATATGAAAGCACTTTCAGTGGTTAAAAATGTTCGATGACTAGCGCCAACCACCCATCCCACTTGTGTCACGCCATAATAACCACACAGCGCTGGGATTAGCGCGAGGATTGGCGTGTGAGTGATAAATTCGCTCAGTTTCGAACTGTCTTCACGCCTGATTGTTTCCCACTCCCGTTCAGGATGAGTGAAGATGCCCATTACATGACTTAGAACCATAGTGCCAACCCCTAGTTAGTTTTTATTTTGATACTCGTTTTATTTTATTGCCCAATGCATTTACAACTGCACGAGGCGGTCTTCCCTGCGTAAGCAGGTACTTGATTCCCCAAATTTCTGCCTTCGCAGGAAAGTTGGAAAATAAATAATACCCTAACTCGCTATCCTGTGAATCCACACGCTTGTTTTAAATGGATTAGTAAATGTTGAATTCTTTCCCTGGACTTTTAAACTTGCGAACTCGTGCTGATCCTTTTTTACATTCAGCAAATAATATATGCGCCTCATATCGGCTCTCCTGAAAACTCAAGCACTACCTACTCTTACTATAGTAATTCAGTTGGGTATTTGCACGAAATTGTCGCTGCTGGTAAGATCAAAATGATCTAAAGAATAGTCCGTTAACTTTTATAAACCAGGAGAATTAATTGGTGCGATTTAGTCGCGAAATCGTTTTTCTCTAAAGTAATGTGGTGAGCTTTCAATTTCCAATAATTCACGGCGAATAAGATCCAGCCCTGCAGCGGCCACCATGGTTTGAAAAAGTTGGCGATGATAACGAAATAACAATCTTTTTGTTTTGATATTATTCTTGTTTCCCCATGCCAGCCATACTGTGCCGACGGGCTTTTCTTCGGTTCCTCCATCGGGGCCTGCGATGCCAGAAACGGCGATGACATAATCAGCACCACTTTTATTTAAAGCGCCTTGTGCCATTTCCTTAACAACCTCTTCACTGACTGCACCGTAGCTGTCCAGCGTTGTAGCGGATACGCCCAGTAGTGATTGTTTTATCGTATTTGAGTAGCTCACAAAACCTGCTTCAAATACCTGCGATGCACCGGCTACTGACGTTAACTGCGATGCGATCAGTCCTCCGGTACAAGATTCTGCAGTGGTCATCTGCAGGCCTTTTTCCGTTAACAAATTAACGAGAGTTTGAGGGAGTTTCGCATCGCCCAAGCCAATAATGTGAGCGCCAAATAGATCGTTTAGGCTTTTTAAACAGTCTTTCTGCAAATGCTCAAATTTCGTATCCCTGCAGGTCAGTTTCACTTCAAGTAGTGGGGCGCCTGCTCGAAAACCCAGCTCGATTTGTTCAGGCCAATCGCTGATCTTATCACTGACCATTTGCTGTAGTGTTGATTCTCCAATGCCGAAAATTTGCAGACGCTGAATGCTGACTTTGGGGTGATCGGGATATTTTTCTGATAGCAGTGGAATGATTTGCTCGCTTAGCATCAATCTCAATTCACTGGGAACCCCGGGTGTACAGATGACAAGGCAGCCATCGAAATCAACAGAAAAGCCAACTGCACTGCCAATTGGGTTGGCAACGAGTGAGCAGTTTTCGGGCAACAGTGCTTGCTTTCTGTTAGCAGCGTTTACCGTTAAGCCACGATTTCCGCACCAGCTATCGAGATGTTCAAGAGCCAATTTATTTTCCATCAGTCGGCTGCCAGTAGCGTTAGCAAGGGCCTCAGCTGTTAAATCATCAATGGTTGGTCCAAGGCCTCCGTTGATAATCAGCACATCGGTATTTTTGCAAAGTTGCTGAATGGTGTCGCACAATAAGGTGAAGTTATCCCCAATGGTTGTTTTTCTATAGATCGATACACCCAGTTTGCTAAGTGATTTGGCGATCATTGAGGAGTTGGAATCAACGGTGTCGCCCGACATCAGTTCGTCGCCTGTCAACAATAATTCTACGATCATTCAAGTCTCCGCATGCCACTGGGTTAATGTGTGATTTTTGACTATATTGCGTCTTAATACAATTTATGTCCATATCTTGTGGTTGATTGATTGGTTTTGCGCTGTATATTGTATTCGAGGTTTGGTTAGCCAAGTTTACTGGTTGACACTGATCTACTTCGCAAGGGGGGCCTTGTGAAAATTCGGAGCTGATGTAGGGTGCACCCAAAAAACGGGCATAAACAGCCTCCGCACCAATATTATGCTTGGTGGTGCGGGGGCCGCACCCTACATAAACCAAATTTGCGAAGGAATACTATGGATTTTAACAACAAACTCGTCTGGGTTACCGGAGCATCTTCGGGCATTGGTGCCGCCCTGGCGCAACGACTAGCCAATAAGGGAGCTCGGCTGATTCTTTCTGCCCGGCGGCACGAGGAGTTAAACAAGGTTTTACATCGCTGTAAAAATCCGGAAAGACACCAGATTGTTGTGCTTGATCTGTCAGATGAGCAGAGCATTATTGACGC
>JAUXDF010000009.1 GCA_030618505.1 Spongiibacteraceae bacterium
AGTCAAGCGACATCAGTGAATTGATTGGTGTGTGTAAAGGCGTGTTGGCCGATGGAATAGTCTGCTTTGATGAAGCGGTATTTATGTTGAAGTGGTTTGAACATCATACCGAGGTAAAAAAGGTATGGCCCGCTGAGCCACTTTATGGGGCGCTGAATGACTTTTTGGAAGATGGCATTCTGGATGAAAAAGAAGAATCTCAATTAATAGAGATTCTCGAAACTATTACCGGTTCTGCGGTAGAGGTTGAATACCGTGATGGCTCGATAAACCCACAAAACCCGGCGGTTGCGCTGCCCTATACGAACCCCGAAAAAATAAGCCATGAGACCCGCAATTTTGTTCTGGCGGGTACCTTTTCTACTGGTAATCGTGGTCAATGTGAACGTCTGGTTGAGCGCCTTGGGGGGAATGTTCAAAAGGCACCCTCAAAAAATACCCACTATCTAATTGTTGGCGGCGTTGGTTGCGAGAAATGGCTGCAGTCCTCCTTTGGTCGAAAGATTGAAAAGGCGGTGTTATTACGCGAGGCGGGTTGCAATATCGAAATCGTTAGTGAGCAAGATTGGGTGGCGAGCTGTAGGGCTTGATGCTTTAAATAAAGGCTCAAAGTATTAATATGGTAACTTCAGCATAATGAAATAGACACTCTGAACCGAATGGCACTTAGTTAAGCTGAGCTTCGCCGGCTTTGCTCCCTCTCCCGCTTGCGGGAGAGGGTTGGGGAGAGGGTGTGGATGGTTGTAGCCCTTATAATTAGCGGTTTTGCCGCGCCCTCATCCCAGCCTTCTCCCCAGGGAGAAGGAGCTAAAAGCCGTGATCCGGCTTAACTAAGTGCCATTCCACTCTGAACCCAATATTTTCGTCATCCCCGAAGTGTTTTGTCGGGGACCCAGAGTCCTGCAAACTGGATTCCGGCTAAAAGACTGCCGGAATGACGAGCTTTGTGCCTTTGCTGAATAAGTTACTTACTATGAAACTAAACCTATCAAAAGAACTCTCTGCTTACGCCTTTCATATTAAAACAGTGGTTCGCATGAGCGATCTTGCCGGCGGCATGCATGTAGCGAATCATACCCTTATTTCCTATATCACTGAGGCTCAATTGCAGCTGGTTGCCCAGCTGGGTTTCCCAAAATTCTATATCGATGGCGTCATGCCAATTAATAGTGGTCTTGAGATTTCCTATTTATCGGAAGCCGGTTACGGTGATGTGCTGGAAATCGGTGTTGATATCGAATGTATTCAGGAGCAGCAGTACCAGCTGCTTTTTCATGTCGAAAATACCAACACCCGCCGCTCAGTTTGTCAGGCGCGTATGTATATGAGTTTTATTGATATAGAGCAGCATCGTCGGGCGGATGTTCCGCAGGCTTTTGTTGATGCCTGGCAGAAATATATTGGCGACTGAGTGCCTTTTAATTAATGCCGGGATTTACCTCTACCTCTTAGTTAATGCCCATCCAGAAACAGGTAGCTTTCGAAAATTAAATCCGGCCATAGCCAACGCAAGTCTAGCTCCTAGGCCTTTTCAAGGCCTTTAAGTCGCAAGATTTGCATTGGCCATGACCTCTTTGTTTAATTTCTGGATGGGCACTAACTAACGAAAACTTTCATTAATATTCTGCAAGGCCTGATTACCCGGACAGAGTTCTTTCTCAGCCAGACTATTGAGGGGTTTATTGACCGTCTCGATCATATCATGCAAACCTTGTGACTCGGCATCCATATAAAGCAGCCCCGTGAGAATTTCGCCCTTGTTTCTTGCCGTATGCAAGGCATTCAAAGCAGACTCGCGATCCAACGGATCCCAACCTTCCGCCAGCTTTTGCAGGTGGATAACAGAGCCATCATGCATCGTGACTTCTTTTGAACTGCCATCTTGATAGCTAGTGACTATCTCTTTTTTCATTGGCACAAAATCAACCGTGGAAGTTGCGTCAAGATGATCCCTTACATAATCATAAGCCTTTGTTGAACCGGCATTATTATTGAATGTTACGCAGGGTGAAACAACATCAATCAAAGCAAAACCAGGATGTGAAATCGCCGCTTTAATCAAGGGAATCAGCTGGTGTTTATCACCTGAAAAACTTCGCCCAACAAAGGATGCGCCCAACTCCAATGCCAAACTAGCCAGATCAATCGGCTCATAAATATTAACAGAGCCCGCTTTACTCTTTGAGCCTATATCTGCGGTAGCAGAATCCTGCCCTTTGGTCAGGCCATAGCAACCATTATTCATCACTATATAGACCATATTTAAATTACGACGCACAACATGAGCAAACTGCCCCATACCAATGGATGCAGTATCACCATCGCCTGAAACACCGATATACGTCAGCTCACGGTTAGCCAGGTTTGCTCCCGTGGCCACCGAAGGCATACGCCCGTGGACAGAATTAAAGCCGTGTGAGTTACCCAAAAAATAAGTCGGTGTTTTAGAGGAGCAGCCAATGCCTGAAATTTTTGCGATTTTATGCGGTTCTATAGACATCTCAAAGCAGGACTGCAATATCGCGCTGCTAATTGAGTCATGACCACAACCCGCACACAAGGTAGAAAGAACGCCTTCGTAATCCTTTTTGGTGTAACCCAAATCATTACTAGGCAAGTCGGGGTGGCGAAAACTCGGTTTGATATAACTCATTTTATACTTGCTCCGCGCTCTTTTTTACGCAGTGGAATAACATCATCTGTCGACTGATTTTTGCGAATCTGACCTTTTATATTCATCGCCGTAATTGGCATACCATCCATATTCAATACCGGCACCAGCTTTTGAGGTGATACCTCGCACTCATTAACCAGTAATGAACGTAGTTGAGCATCACGGTTCTGCTCGACAATATAAACGGTGTCATGTTTTACCAGGAAGTCTTCGACTTCGCTGTTAAAAGGGAAAGCTTTAATTCGCAAAGCGTCAATCTTCATCCCCTCCTCAACCAACATATCAATCGCTTCCAGGGAAGCATGGGTACTGGTGCCAAAGAAAATAACACCAATATCACTACCATTCTTTCGCTGATACAACTCAGGGGGAGCAACCAAGTCCTTTGTGGTTTCCCACTTAAGCACCAGCCGCTCCATGTTTTTCACATACTCATCGCCATCTTCGGTGTAGACAGCATATTCATCGCGAGAAGTACCACGGGTGAAAAATGCACCTTTGGTAGGATGAGTCCCCGGATAGGTGCGATAACAAATACCATCTCCATCCACATCCAGGTAGCGCCCAAAGCGCTCCATTTTATCGAGGTCTTTTGCGCTCAGCACCTTACCACGATCATAACAGCGCTCATCATCCCACTTCAAAGGGCTCGACATATTGTCATTCATGCCAAGCTCGAGGTCGCTCATGACAATCACTGGCGTTTGCAGGCGCTCGGCGAGATCAAAGGCATCGGCAGTTAATTCAAAACATTCAAGTGGCGTTGCCGGAAACAACAGTACGTGTTTAGTATCACCGTGGGAGGCATAGGCGCTGGAGACGATATCTGATTGCTGGGAGCGTGTTGGCATCCCGGTGGATGGACCAGAGCGCTGGACATTAATCAATACCGTGGGAATTTCGGCAAAATAGGCCAAGCCCAAAAACTCACTCATTAGCGAGACACCTGGACCACTGGTTGCCGTAAAGGAGCGCGCGCCATTCCAGTTCGCGCCAATCACCATGCCAATCGCAGATAGCTCATCTTCAGATTGCACAATGGCAAAATTTTTCTTGCCCGTACCCGGATCAATACGCAAACGGTTCGCATATTTGGCAAAGGCATCAACCACCGATGTGGAGGGTGTAATCGGATACCAGGCAGCGACACTGGCACCGGCGTAAACCGCACCCAGACCACAGGCGGCGTTACCATCCAGCAGGATAGAATCTCCCACATTGTCACGGCGCTCGACGCGAATACCGATCGGACAGTTGTAGTTTTCCTTGGCGGACTGATAGCCCATTTCCAAAGCATGTATATTAGGGGCAATCAGCTTTTCCTTACCTTTAAACTGATCAGACACCAGATCCTTGAGCACGCAGAACTCAATATCAATCAAGGCAGCCAAAGCACCCACATAGATAACATTTTTAAATAACTGACGCTGACGTGAGTCGGTATATTCGCGCAAGCACATCTCTGTTAAGGGGATGCCGATATAAGTGACATCTTTACGAAGCAGTGATGGGTCTATTGCTTTGGTGTTGTCGTAAACAAAATACCCCCCGGCTACCACCTCAGCAACATCCTTGACCATACTTTGCGGATTAACACAGACCATAATGTCTATGCCTGCACGACGCCCTAAATAACCCTTCTCGTTAACTCGTACTTCATACCAGGTTGGCAAACCCTGAATATTCGAGGGGAATATATTCTTCGGTGCACAGGGAATCCCCATTCGAAAAACAGCCTTGGCAAACATGTTATTCGCACTGGCAGAACCGGTGCCATTAACATTGGCAAATCTGATAACAAAATCATTTACTGCTGTTATTTTTTGCATGTTCGCCCCACCTGGCTCTCACTATAGAAAAATTTCTGCATATCCCACGCGGCGGTAGGGCAACGCTCTGCACACAGACCACAATGCAGACACACATTTTCATCTTTAATCATCAGCCGTTTTGTCGGCAAGGTTTTAGATACCAGCAAATCTTGTGTTTGATTGGTGGCCGGGGCACTCAAACGCGTGCGCAAATCCTTCTCTTCCCCGTCCTCAGCAAAAGTTATACAGTCAGTAGGGCAAATATCAACACAGGCATCACACTCGATACAAAGGCTGGTAGAAAACACCGTTTGCATATCACAATTCAGGCAACGCTCAGCCTCCTTCAGGCCAGTTGCTATATCAAAACCTAGCTCAACCTCTACCTTGTGATTCTTCAGTGCTTTTTTCTTATCAACCAAGGGGACGATAAAACGCTGGGAATCCACCACATCATTGCCGTACAGCCACTCATGCATACCCATTTTCTGGCTGGCAATTTCAAAATTCGGAGCAGGTCGCTCCGTCACTTTCTCGCCGCGACAAAACTGATCAATAGAAATGGCTACCTGATGCCCCTGGGCCACAGCGGTAATGACGTTTTCGGGACCAAAAGCGGCATCACCACCAATAAACACCCGAGGCAGCGAGGTCTGGAAAGTCTGCTCATCAACCGCTGGCATATCCCACTTATTAAAATCAATACCAAGGTCACGCTCTATCCAGGGAAAAGTATTCTCCTGACCAATGGCGACCAGAACATCATCACACTCCATAAAAACAGGATCTTCCCCTGTCGGCAACAATGAGCGCTTGCCCGCTTTATCGTAAACCGCTTCAACCTTCTCAAAAATCATGCCCTTTAATTTACCGTCTTCAACAACAAATTCTTTTGGCACGTGATTGTCATGAATAGGGATATCTTCATGCATCGCATCCTCTTTCTCCCAAGGGGATGCTTTCATATCAGCAAAAGGACTTCTCACCACAACTTTGACATCATCACCACCGAGACGGCGCGCAGTTCGACAACAATCCATTGCCGTATTACCACCACCGAGCACGATTACCCGCTTACCAATACGCGAGGTATGCTCAAAGGCAACACTGGACAGCCAGTCGATACCCACATGGATATTCTCATTACCGTCCTGACGCCCAGGCAGAGCAGGCAGGTCTCGCCCCTTGGGAGCACCCGTGCCAATAAACACTGCATCATAGGGTTTATCCAGCACTTCCTGCAGACTGGAAACATAGCTGTTAAAATGGGTAACAGCCCCCATATTGAGGATGTAGTTAACTTCTTCGTTTAACACTACTTCAGGCAAACGAAAATCGGGAATTTGGCTGCGCATCATGCCACCAGCGGCACTTTGATCATCATAGATATCAATGCTATAACCCAGCGGCAGGAGGTCTCGAGCAACTGTCAGAGAGGCAGGCCCAGCACCAATCAAGACAATCTTCTTACCATTTTTCTTTGCTACTGCTGGCAGCAGAGCCTGAATATCACCTTTGTTATCAGCCGCGACTCGCTTTAAACGACAAATAGCAACAGGCTCCTCTTCAACTCGCCCTCGTCGACAAGCAGGCTCGCAAGGTCGGTCGCAAACTCGGCCCAATACACCGGGAAACACATTGGACTCCCAGTTGATCATATAGGCTTCGGTGTAGCGTTGCTCAGCAATCAGGCGAATATACTCCGGAACCGGAGTATGTGCAGGGCACGCATACTGACAGTCAACGACTTTGTGGTAGTAATCCGGTCCCTGTAAGTTTGTTGGTTTCAAGACAGCCTTCCCGATTTTACAAATGCTATTGGGTGTTACCTGAATACTGGTTTCAGATGCAAATTATATTCTTGTGCTGATGTCTGGTTTCAATACATGGATCGATATCAATTGTTGTTATTGTTATCGCTGGCAGCAAACTGCAGGCGCCAAAATAGACAACATAAGCACAGTGGCCTAGTAAAGCATATTTGGATATAAATTTCAGCCGACAGAACAGTTTTTTGTAAGATTTCGTTATATGTTATTAGGACAAAATGAGCGGTATTAGGACAGAATAAGCCGCACGACAAATGGTGCCATATCACCATAGCTTAGGACGATATATCACGAGCGAATTAAGCGCTGGTAACCCGGCAATTTCCTTCAATTGCACAATAGTTCATGCTCACAGCACTACGCTACGCAAGACACAACAATCCGGGCTGCCTTCGAACTTAAGCAGCCCTAAAACAAACCGAAGAACCAGCGGGTACGTTGTAAGCCAGCTTCACAACCCTGGAGCTGGCGACGATATTTTATCGATCTGGCAGAGACCTTTTTTGCTACTTTCTTAAGCCAGTGCTTGTTCTTGAAAGTACGGCGGTTAAATCCTCCGTGCCCCTCGTGGTAAGCCAGGTAAAGATGATAGGCATCATCCTTGCGAATACCCGAGCGCTTGTAACTCTGGTGGTTATACCACCCGACAAAATCAGCAGCATCACCAAAGTCATCCCGATCAGCACCATAACGACCAGAGTCTCGCTGGTATACCGCCCAGGTTGATTTTAGCGCCTGAGAATAACCATAAGCATCTGAGGGCCTGAAACCCGGAATAAAACCCAATATCTTTTTACGAGGAGGTTTGGCTGTCGCCTTAAAGCGCGACTCCTGATGCATAAACGCCATAATCACCGATATTGGCACGCCCCATTTTTTGGAAGCTTTGGAGACATCCTTGTACCAACCACTTTTTTCCTCAAAGATAGCGCAAATGTTATCGGTGTTTTTTGGCGGAGATGTGGCACAGCCTGCCATCAGCAGGCAAAACAGTAACAGCCCACCGAACTTGAGTGTGCGCGACAAAGACTGTAAGTCAGGCCTCAGCATACCGCTCCAACCGCTGCACAAATGCCACCTCATCAATCACTTCAACCCCCAAATCCTGCGCTTTAGTTAATTTGGAACCAGCACCCGGGCCAGCTACCACACAGTCAGTCTTTTTCGACACACTGCCCGCCACCTTCGCACCTAAAGTCTGCAGCTGCTGCTTTGCCTCATTGCGGGGCATCAACTCCAGCGTACCGGTAAGCACCCAGGTTTGCCCTTGCAAAGGCAGGGAAGCCTTCTCCTTGACCTCGATATCCGGCCAACTCAAGCCACTTTCTCTCAGCTGAGCAATAATCTGCAAGTTACTCTCATTATGCATAAACTCAACAATATGATGCGCTACGATTGGCCCAACATCGGGCACCTCCTGTAAAGACTCCTCATCACTGACAAGGAGCGCATCCAGCGTACCAAAATTATTTGCCAAACTCAGTGCCGTCGCCTCCCCTACCTCCCTGATTCCCAGTGAGTATAGAAAACGGGGGAAACTTGTTTGCTTGCTCGCCTCTATTGCGACGAGAAGATTTAACGCCGATTTCTCTCCCATTCGCTCCAGTGCCGCTAAGGCCTCAGCCTGAAGATGAAAGAGATCAGATACGGATTGAATCAAACCCTCATCAACCAACTGCTCGACCAGCTTGTCGCCCAGACCATCAATATCCAAAGCCTTGCGCGAAGCAAAATGCTTAATCGCCTCCTTGCGCTGGGCTTCACAGACCAGACCGCCGGTGCAGCGAGCAACCACCTCACCCTCCGCTCGCTCAATCGGGGAGTGGCAAACCGGACAACCGTCCGGCATCTTGATGGCCCGAACCTCATCCGTTCTGCGCTCCTTGAGAACAGCAACGACTTTAGGGATAACGTCCCCTGCTCGCCGTATAGTGACATAATCACCTGACATTAAATCAAGACGCTGGATTTCGTCCATATTATGCAAGGTGGCATTGCTAACGGTCACACCACCCACAAATACCGGCTCAAGCCGGGCAACCGGCGTAATGGCACCGGTACGACCCACCTGAAATTCAACATCAAGGACTTGGGTGATTTCTTCCTGAGCCGGAAACTTATGAGCAATTGCCCAGCGCGGCGCACGGGTAACAAAACCCAAATCCCGCTGCAATTCAAGGCTATTAACTTTAAAGACTATGCCGTCAATATCATAGGGTAGCGAATCTCGCTTGGCTGCCAGTTGATGGTAATAATCGATACAAGCACCAATACCATCCACCACCTGCATCTCAGCATTAATGCGAAAGCCCCACTGCTGAAATTGCTTTAAAATCTCATCATGCTGACCCGGCAGCTCACCACCATCAATCCAGCCAGCGCTGTAACAGCACATTTCCAGTGAACGCTGGGCGGTAACTTTTGAGTCCAGTTGGCGAAGACTGCCGGCGGCGGCATTACGCGGATTAACAAAAACCTTTTCATCACGCTCTCGCGCTCTGGCATTCAACTTCTCAAAGCCATCATGGGGCATATAAATTTCACCACGCACCTCAAGTGTTGAGGGGTAACCACTGCCCAGTAATTTCAAAGGTATAGAAGGAATGGTACGAACATTTTGAGTAATGTCTTCGCCGGTAGAACCATCACCGCGTGTTGCCCCACGCACCAAAATACCGTCCTGATAAAGCAGGCTTGCAGCGATGCCATCAAGCTTGGGCTCGCAAGCATAGCGAACATTAACAACTGTCTCATCACCCAAACGATCGCGGACACGCCGATCAAAATCACGCAACTGCTGCTCATCAAAAGCATTATCCAGCGAGAGCATTGGAACTTCGTGGGCAACCTGCTTAAAGGCGCTTAAGGGGGTCGCCCCTACTCTTTGAGAAGGCGAGTCTGCGGTGATCAGCTCGGGAGATTCAGCTTCAAGCTGCTGCAAGCGATGCAATAAACGATCATATTCACTATCGGGCACTTGTGGATCATCAAGTACATAATATTGATGATTGTGTCGATTGATAGTTTCCTTGAGTTGATCGAGTTCCTGCTGAATAGGGGGTGGAGTCATGGTTTTTCTGGAGTTATTGGTAGCCTGGATTAAGCCTGCGAATCCGGGATTTGAAAGCAGGCGGAATAAGTATTAGGGAAGACTGAAACCCGGGTTTCGTTGCACTCTACAGGCTACGGATTATTTTGTGATTCAGGCGTGTTGCATTAGCTGGCGACGCTCATAATCCTTGATACGCTGGCGACTGTGCTCCAGGGTTTGAGCCGTCACGGCACTGCGTGCTTCATCCTTTAGCTCGCCATTCAGGTTGCTTGCAACACACTGTGCGGTTTCGACCATGTAGTCAAAGGCCTTCATAGGCTCTGCTGGCCCCGGCATACCAAAAAAGAAAGTAATCCCCGGTGTGGCAAAACTTTTAATATTATCCAGATCAAAAATACCAGGCTCAAGAATATTGGCAATACTGAATTGCACCGGGCCTTCGGCATTTTCCTTTTCATAGCGGTGAAGTATTTTCATATCACCGAGACGCAAATCACAGGCTAGCAAGATATGCAGTAGGTCTTCACCATTAAAACCCCCAGCATCCTTTGACATAACATTAATAACAATAATTTCATCGTAGGAAGGAGTGCCCTTTTTTTCGCCAGACTGGCTATTGTTCTGACTCGCCTTTTCCAGCTCAGTCTCATCATCAATAACGGCATCCATCAGCGGGTCGCCTTGCAAATCATTACCGGGTACAAACGCATCAGGCTCAAAATCATCACCTGTCGCGGTCATCGAAGGCAACTCATCCTCATCGTCACTATTCGCAACATCATCCGGCATTAACTTCTGACCATTACGAGTCGCAACCCGCGCACCCCCGTTGGGCAGCTCACTGGTATAGCCGGCCTCATCACCGCCGTCTTTCTCGAAACCGCCGCCCATCTTTAAAGACATGCGTATCGAACCACGACGGTCATTGCGCATACGACGATACCCGTCCAACAATACAGCCAGGACGAGCAAGATGCCGATTACAATCATCCAACCTCTTATGCCCATTTCCATGCGATTGCTCTCATCTAGTTTCGTTATGCTTTAAAATTTTGTAGCCTGTTTGGCTACTACTGCCAGATTTCGCTGGCTCGCCTATTCGGACTACACTTATTTACTGTTAATTTAACGGTATTCTACGACACAGGAAAAAAATTGTACGGAAAAAAGGCTGCTTCATCTCACACTTTTACCGATTTCATAGCAATATGTCACACTGCCGCCAGTTCAGCAGCCTCATCCACATCAACCGTTACCATACGAGAAACACCAGGCTCATGCATGGTGACACCCAACAGTTGCTCAGCCATCTCCATGGCAATCTTGTTGTGGGTAATATAAATAAACTGCACCTGTGAGGACATCTCTTTAACCATACGAGCATAACGACCCACGTTGGCATCGTCCAGTGGTGCATCCACCTCATCAAGCATGCAAAAAGGTGCGGGATTAAGGCGAAAAATCGAAAATACCAGCGCAATGGCTGTTAGCGCTTTTTCCCCACCGGATAAAAGGTGGATGGTGCTGTTTCTTTTGCCCGGCGGTCTGGCCATAATCGCGATGCCGGTATCCAGCAGATCATCGCCGGTCATCTCCAGATAAGCATGACCACCACCAAATACTTTCGGAAACAACTCCTGCAAGCCGCTATTAACCTGATCAAAAGTTTCTTTAAATCGAGCACGTGTTTCACGGTCAATCTTGCGAATAGCATTTTCTAAAGTTTCCAGAGCCGACTCAAGGTCATCATTCTGGGTATCAAGATAGGTTTTGCGCTCGGACTGAATTTGATACTCATCAATCGCTGCGAGGTTGATAGCACCAAGACGCTGAATTCTTGCCGCTACTCGTGTGATATCCTCTTGCCACTGGCTCTCGTTGGCCTCTTCAGGAAGCTCCGCCAGCACCTCTTCAAGCTCGAAACTTGCTTCGGCCAAGTACTCTTCGACGGTTTTACGACGAACATCAAGGGTTTGTGCCTGTAAACGCTCTTGCTCCAGCTTCGAGCGAATATCTTGTGTTTGCTGCGCGTATTGATTACGACGCTGCTCAGCATCACGCAATTGATGCTCAGCCTGCTCCATTTTACGCCGTGCTTCAGCGAGTTCTTCTTCAACCTTGAGTCGCTTATCTAACTGGGCTTCAAGCTCGCCTTTAATATCATCCAGAGGTTCGGAATTTTCTTCTATGGATGTCTCAAGCTGGGCTCGGCGCTCCAGTAATTGCTCCACCTGAGCACGGGTACGCTGAAGCGCCTGGGACATAGAATCAATTTGTGTGCGCAAGGACTGATGGCGCATTGCCAACTGGTGAGCATGATCCTTATCATGACGTGCTCGCTGGCGCGCCTGATCGAGTAAAGCGCGGTTATCGTCCCGCTCCTTCAGCAAAGACTCTCGCTGATCGGAGTCGATCTCCATCGCCTCAATGGCATCCTGGAGAATCATACGCGCCTCACCCAGGTTTTCCTGCTCTAGCGCATATTGCTCTTTATTATCGTCAATCTCATTTTGTGCGCGCTCACGACGGACGGATATTTGCTCCACCTTCGCCTGCCTGGCACTAAGCTGGGAGCGCAATTCACCGTGCTTATTACTCTGATCTCTTATTTCACGCTGAAATGTTTCGCGCTGCTGCTCCAATTCTCTTAGCCGCTGACGACTATTGCTGAGTTCCTCTTCCAGCCCCTGGTCACGCTCTTCGCCACCACTGATTGCTAACTCAAGCTCTTCAAGTTCCTGCTGCCTTTGCAACACACCAGCCTGTTCGTCAACATCTTTGGCGACCTTAAGCCAGTCACTACCCAACCAGATGCCCGCTTTGGTAATAATCGATTCATGGGGAGCCAAACGAGCACGTAATGCCAAAGCCTCCCCGAGCTCATCAACAATATAGACACCCGCTAACAACGAGCTCATATCGCGCTCACCACTGACCTTCGATAACAGGCTAGTTGCCAGCTGACCTTCTGCAGAACCAGCACCAGTACCCGCACTGCTATCAAACAAAGTCAGTGAGCCTTTCTCCAGACTATCCAGCCATTGTGAGGCCGCATCAAAACCATCCACACAAACCGCCTGCAGATTAGCGCCCAGCACGGTTTCCAGCGCCGTCTCATAACCCTCAGCAACCTTGATACCCTCGGCCAGCCTGGCATGATCATCCAGCTTATGTTCTACCAACCATTTGCTGACACCGCTACCCTTTCGACCTAAAGCCGCTTGCTGCAATGCTTCCAAAGAAGCAAACCTGCCACGCTGACGCTGTAGCTCGGTGCGCTGTTCATCCAACTGCTTTGAGAGCTGATTATTGCTTTCACGCCTCTCCTCAAGCTGATCCCTCAAGGTTTCAAGGCGCGCTTGCTGCTCTTCGCCCTGAAGATCCAACTCGGTAATTTGCTCAACCAGCTGCTCGATTTCTTCATCAACAGAACCCAGGGAAAGCTCGGTGTTTTCCGCCTCCAGCTTCCTGATGCGATCCATCGTGCGCTGCAACACTTGCTCAAGATGCTGAATACGCGACTGCTGCACTTCCGCTTTACGACGTGAGTCCGATGCGCTGTTATTAAATTCATCCCAACGGTTCTGCCAGCTATGCATGGCATCTTCGGCTTGCAGTAAAATCTCACCCGAGCTCTCTTCCGTCTCTCGATACAGCTCCAACTCCGGCTCAATCTCCAACATCTCTGCCTGCCAGTTTTCAAGCTTGTCTTTATCGACAAGCAGGTGTTCTTCTGATTCCCGACAGGAAGACAATGTCTGCTCCAGGTCAACCGCTAACTGACGGCTGCGCTCCTGCTGATGTTGTATGGTCTGCTCGGCGCGGGCAATTTCAGCACCCAGGCTGTAAAAACGTCCCTGAATTTCGTTAAATTGATCCCCCATCTCGGTATGACTGCTAATATGTTTTTCAATTTCGGCATCAACAGATGTCTGACGGGTAACACCCTCTTCTACTTTTAGCTCCAGCTCGGTAATCACTTTATGGCGGGTGCTCGACTGATCACTCAGCTGCTTCCACTGCAAGGCCTGTAACTGCGCTTTTAGTAAACGCTCCTGCTGTTTGAGCTCTTTGTAGCGCTCAGCAGAGGCCGCCTGACGTTTGAGATGTTGCAGCTGTCGCTCTAACTCATCGCGAATATCGGTCAGACGCTCAAGGTTTTCACGGGTGCGACGCATGCGGTTTTCAGTATCACGGCGACGCTCCTTGTACTTGGAGATGCCCGCCGCCTCCTCGATAAATACTCGCAGCTCTTCAGGCTTTGATTCGATCAGCTTAGAGATCATGCCCTGCTCGATAATGGCATAACTTCTCGGGCCCAAACCGGTACCCAGAAAAATATCAGTGATATCTCGGCGACGGCATTTTTGCCCGTTCAAAAAATAATCAGATTGCAGCTCGCGTGTCACCCGGCGCTTGATCGCAATTTCGGCAAAGCTGGCATATTCACCACCCAGACTGCCATCGCTGTTATCAAACACCAGCTCGATCGAAGCCTGGCCGACGGGTTTTCGGCCGCCAGAACCGTTGAAGATAACATCTGTCATCGATTCACCACGCAGGTTCTTGGCGGAACTCTCCCCCATCACCCAACGCACAGCGTCGATAATATTTGATTTGCCACAACCGTTGGGACCCACAACCGCACAGAGGTTGCTGGGAAAATTGACAGTGGTCGGATCGACAAAAGATTTAAAACCAGCCAGCTTAATACACTTAAGTCGCATTATAGAAGCTCTATATAACCTACTGATATTTAAAGATATTTATATCTGATATTTGGCGAGGAATTATTGTTATAGGTATCGGGGAAATTGCCAGACCCCGGAACAGAAAAGAGACGCAAAAAATTCCCCATTCGCGCAGCTCGGATATTATCTGGAATTAGTCTTAAGTGCCAGTATCCGGAGTAAATTTCTCACTGAGCAAGGGAGCTAAAAGCAAGGGAGCTAAAAGCAAGGGAAAATAAAATGCCGAGAGCGGCATCAATCAAAACGCTGAAAGCTCAAGGCACACGCTGATCAATAATCAGCTCTACCGACTGGATGTCAGCAGTATTCACGACCCCGGATGAGCCCTGCAGATCACCCGATTGTTTTGTTGCCCCACCACTGGCAGACACTCGGGCAACCAGCACAATCTCGGAGAAACTCGATAATTTCATCGCTGGCGTCATCGCCATTGAATCATCCAGAGTAACTTGCTTGGGCAGGTCTTTCACTTGTAAGCGCACCACCGCCAAAGGCATCGGCGGCCCCTGTGCAGCTTTGGCAAAGACAAAAACAGTTTGCTCCGGCTTGGCACCCAGCCCCTCTTTAAGTGAAATCGATACTGACAATGACACACCGGACTCTACCTCTGGCGCTGAAATTTGTGCTGGCGGCTCTTCACCCTGCTCGGCCAATGACTTTCTGGCATGCGCTACGCCTTGTTTTAGCATGGCAACATCCGGAGCACTCGGCGGTAACAATGAAATCAACTTCTGCCAAGCCTCTATTGCGCCTCGATAATCACCCCGCTGAAACGCGCTCATACCCATCATGCCCAGCACCAGCGTGTTATTGGGGTTTAAGGCTAGGGTCGCATCAATGGCCTGCTGCACACTGCTATCAATTTTTCGCCCTCGAGCAAGATACAACGCTTGGGCATAGTAGGCTCGCGCATCTGGATCCTTGGGCAGCAGTTCGATTAACTTGGCATAGACCACTGCAGCCTGATCAAATTGATCCTCTGCCATATACGATCGCGCTAACATGACATGATATTCGATATTATCGGGGCGGGTTTTCAAACGTTTTTCAAGCGCAACTAACAAGCGCTTCTGTACAGCACTGTCATCACCACCATGCTGCACAGCCACCATTCGATCGCGCATCAACTGGCTTATCGTCCAATCCTCGATGGAACCCAATCGACTATAAAATATCCAGGAGGTCAGTGGAATAACCAATAGCAGAATCACTATCAGGGTTTTTCCTGCCTTACCTTCGGCGATTTTTTCAGCGTGATATTGCCGCCGATCGGTGTCCACCAATAAACTGCGCTGTAACTCAGTGCGCAATTGGGCAAGTTGCCGGTCATCAATCAGCGTTTTCTGATGGTCAGATTCGAGCTCGGATAAACGCTGATGATAAACATCAACATTAAGTCGTAGACGCTCATCGAGTTGAAGCGGCGCCGGACGCCAGAACATCAGCGGCAATAACACAATGGCTAACGCCATCGCCAATAAGACAATAATAAACAGCCAGAATTCTGTCATTTGCCAGGGTACTCATTAAGAATTTGATCGAGGCGATGCTGCTCATCCGCATCAAGTTTGAGAGGATCAAGTGCAATTTTTTGCTGCTGCGACTTTTGCCCACGGACAAAAACTATCACCACCAGGACACCGATAAATAACAAAATAGCGGGAGCGCCCCACAGCAAGGCGGTATTTTTATCCAGTGGCGGCCGGTAGAGTACAAAATCACCGTAGCGAGCGACCATAAAATCAACCACTTGTTGATCGCCCTGCCCCTCAAGAATCATCCGATGCAGCTCACGGCGCAAATCTTCGGCGATCGGTGAATTGGAGCCGGAAAGATTTTGATTCTGGCATTTTGGGCAGCGCAGCTCTTCAATAAATACCTGATAGCGTTTGCGCTGGGCATTATCATCAAACTGATAGGTTTCAATCACCGCATGGGAAAGTGGCGCGAAAAAAACGGCACACAAAAATAAACTTACGGGTATTTGCCAAAATTTACGATTCATTGACCTGCCTCGCGTAAAGCATTCTTGCGTAAAACAACAACAAGCGGCTTAAATTTCTCCTGCCATATTCGCTCATCAACAACACCGACATGCTTAAAACGAATCACCCCGTTCGCATCCAGCAGATAGGTTTCCGGTGCGCCATAGACACCCAGATCCAGACCCAGTCGACCGTCGGCATCAACAATATTCAGCCGATAGGGATTGCCCAGTTTTTTCAACCATTGGCGGGCAGCAACGGATTCATCCTTATAATTGATGCCGTAAATAGCCATCCCCTCTTGCTTAGCCAGCTGATTAAGATAGGGATGCTCGACACGACAGGTGGGACACCAGGTGGCCCAGACATTGAGCAGTGCGACCTCACCTTTTAAATCATCCACACTAATAATTCTACTTTCATCCAGCAGCGCCGGTAAATGAAACACCGGCATTGGTTTATCAATCAATGCCGAGGGTAAAGACTGCGGATCGTAATCTTCATCCAGCAAGACTATAAAAAACAATCCCGCCATCGCCGCAAAAAAAATCAGCGGAATAAAAAGTTTTAGTCGACCCATGCTAATTGTTCCATTATTACAGTCTGCCTGGCATTGTAGGGAGCAACACTACCCGACTGGGCTCTGAGCGCCACCTGAGTTTGAGGCCGTTTCGAGCGGCTTAAGATGTTTTTGCTTTAAACGATAACGCTTATCAAGCACCGTCAAACTACCACCAAACGCCATCAATAAAGCACCTAGCCATATCCAGCGCACAAAAGGTTTGTAATGAATACGAATAGCCCAGGCACCGCTGTCACCCAAGCGCTCGCCCATGGCAACATAAAGATCACGAAACAGTCCGGCATCAATGGCCGCTTCAGTCATCATATTTCCCTGCGCCGTATAACGCCGCTTCTCAGGAAACAATTCCGCAATTTGCTCGCCACCCTGATAGATAACAATATGCCCACGATCAGCCTGATAGTTTGGCCCCGCTACTAGTTTCGTGCCCTTAAATTGATAACTGTATTCACCAAACTCAACCGTCTCGCCCGGGGCCATTCGCAGATCTTGCTCATCACTGTAATGACTGGTAATGCAAACACCCAGCACAGCAACAGCCACACCAAGATGAGCCACTAACATGCCGTAATAACTGGCGGAGAGTTTTTTCAGTCCGGAGATACCCTTTGAATGACGCAGTTTGTGTCTTAAATCAACCGCCAAACCAAGCACTAACCAGCTGGATAGAGTCAATGCTACAACGATATAAATATTAAATTCACCGCCATATGCAAAGGGAAAGACCAAACCAATAATGACAGAAGCAATACCTGCTGTGGTTAAACGCCTGATCAAATCACCGCCCTGACTCTGTTTCCAGTTGGATAAAATACCCAGTGGTAAAATCGAAATCAGAATGGCGATCAAGGGTACAAACACGGCATTAAAATAGGGAGGGCCCACTGAATATTTCCCTGCGTCCAAGGCATCCATCAGCAAGGGAAACAAAGTGCCAAATAAAATCGTCACCGTTGCCACCAACAAAATGACGTTATTGAGCAATAAAAACAGTTCTCGCGAATAAGCACCAAAACCTACCCGACTGGTAACAGCGGGCGCCCGAAAAGCGTAAAGTGTTAAGGAGCCACCAACAACAATGGCGAGAAAAACCAGGATGAACAAACCACGTGCCGGATCTGTAGCAAAAGAGTGAACAGAAGTCAGCACACCCGATCGAACCAGAAACGTACCCAGCAAGCTTAAGGAAAAAGCGAAAATAGCCAGCAATACCGTCCAGCTTTTAAACACCCCCCGCTTTTCTGTCGCGGCTAATGAATGCAGCAAGGCCGTACCAACCAACCAGGGCATAAATGATGCGTTTTCTACCGGATCCCAAAACCACCAACCACCCCAGCCAAGTTCGTAATAAGCCCACCAGCTACCCAGGGCGATACCCACCGTCATAAAAATCCAGGCAACATTCGTCCAGGGACGTGACCAGCGAGCCCAGGCAGCATCAAGCTGCCCCGAGGTTAAGGCCGCAATAGCAAACGCAAAAGCAACCGAAAAACCCACATAACCACAGTAAAGCAGCGGCGGATGAATGGCCATGCCAAAATCCTGCAACAGAGGATTTAGGTCTTTGCCATCGGTCGGGATATTCGGCAATAAACGCTCGAAGGGGCTGGAGGTTATCAGCGAAAAAGCCAGAAAACCGACACTGATCATACCCATCACAGACAATACCCTCGCCACCATATCAAGGGGCAACTGGCGGCTGAATATAGCCACCATCAAGGTCCACATTGCCAACAGGTAGATCCATAACAGCAGAGAACCTTCATGACCACCCCACAATGCTGCCACCTTATACAGCTCGGGCAATAGCAGGTTAGAATGCTGCGCAACCACCATGACAGAAAAGTCATCGGTCACAAAAGCATTAACCAGCAAAAAAAAGGCGATAGAAACAAAAACAAACAGACCGGCGGCTAAAGGCCGAGCCAGCATCATCCACTGTACATTGGAGCGCTGGGCACCCACCATTGGCACCAACGACATAATCATCGCCAGCACCAGCGCGATAACCATGGCAAAATGTCCGACTTCAGGTAGCATTATTTGTAGTCCTGCTTTGATGATGGCATAGCCGAGCCCTTCGGCTGCTTCAAGGTGTCAGACACCTCCGGTGGCATATAGTTTTCATCATGTTTTGCCAAAACTTCTTCGGCCTGAAAAATGCCATTAGCATCGAGTTTTCCGGAGGCAACAATGCCCTCTCCTTCGCTAAACAGATCAGGCAAAATACCCTCATAAACCACGGTCGTTTTTTCTGCATAATCCGTGATCTCAAAGCTAACCTTCAGGCTCTCCTGATCACGGTGCACACTGCCCTCGACCACCATACCACCGACACGAATGTGTTTACCTACCGGCGCCTTGCCTTCGGCTATATCAGAGGGAGGGAAAAACAAATTCATATTTTCACTGAGGGCAAAAAACACCAGGGCGGCGGCCACCGAAGCCCCTATAACGATAAATAAAACGACCATCAAACGCTGTTTACGTACTGGATGCATAGTGGAGTTCACGCTCTGTTGTTAAATGGAAGTACTGCTACCTGCCTTTTGCTGGGCTTCATACTCTTCCCTGCGCAAGCGTCGTTGCTGCTCAGTGATAATTCGACGCTTTCGAGCCAATGGGCTCCAGACCAGATACACAATAGTGATCGTGACAATAATATAGGCAGACCAGACATAAACACCATGTCCACTCATCTGCAAAAAATCAGCAAGGTTATCAAACTGCATAATTATGTCTACACCCGCTAACAATTATCAAGGTCGAGCCAACACCAAGGCTTTAACCCACTTGGTTCGATGCTCACGACTAAGTATCTCGGTTCGCACATTCAAAATCAGCAACACAGCATACAAGAGATAAAAACCACTGATCATAATCAGCAGGGGATACAACATATCCGGGTGCATGGTGCTTTCTTCGGTAATCTTAAGTGTCGCAGGCTGGTGCAGGCTGTACCACCAATCCACAGACTTATAAATAATAGGGATATTCACCGTACCAACAAGCGCCAACACCGCCGAAGCTTTACTGCCTGCATCACGATTGGTAAAAGCCTCACTCAAGGCAATGACACCCAGATAGAGAAAAAACAATACCAGCATTGAGGTTATTCGCGCATCCCACACCCACCAGGTTCCCCAGGTGGGCTTTCCCCAAATAGCGCCCGTAACCAAAGCGAGAAAAGTCATCGCCGCGCCGATGGGAGCACAAGAGCGCATCACCACATCCGCCATCTTCATTCGCCAAATCAGCGTAACTGCCCCCGCCACCGCCATTATGTAATAACCTGCCAGAGCAATAAACGAGGCCGGCACATGGATATAAATAATGCGATAGCTATTGCCCTGCTTAAAATCAGCCGGTGCAAAGGCCAAACCCCAAACCACACCGGTAATCAATAGGCCTGCACAGACCAGTGCCAACCAAGGCAGCCACTTACCACTGATATCATAAAACCAACGGGGTGAACCTAACTTATGATAAAGTTTTTTTAAAAATGACCACATAGTGTCAATGGACTCACAAAACTATCTGAAATTTATAATCAAGTTTCGCATTATAGCGAAATCACCGGCAAAGACGATGCCTGAATTTAGGTATTTTCCCATGAAGGATCAATCAATAACCCAAATCAACCCTCAACACTAATTCTCAAGGCCGCACTGATCGCCAAGGGAGTCAAGGTCACCGAGAGCGCCATAAAAGCACCGAGTATTGCCAACTGACCGCCAATCGCAAAACCGTTAATAGCCGACTGTACAGCATTGGCGCCAAAAATAAGCACCGGCGTATACAAAGGCAAAACAATCAACGAGAGCAAGACCCCGCTACGCCTTAAACCCACGGTTAACGCAGCGCCCACGCCACCAATAAAACTCAGCGATATCGTGCCCAAAAACAGACTGGCAACCAAAGGTAGCATACCCTCCGCAGGCAAATGCAACATTACCCCGAGTATTGGTGCAAACAAAGTCAGCGGCAGGCCGGTAATACACCAATGCGCCAAGACCTTGGCTATCGCCAGAATATAAAGTGGCTGCGGGCTTAACAACAACAACTCCAGCGAGCCATCATCAAAATCATGTCGAAACAGACTATCAGTCGATAACAGGCACGCTAACAACGCCACAACCCATATCACCCCCGGTGCCAGTTGTGCCAGCACCTTAGGCGAGGGGCTTACCCCCAGAGGGAACAAGGAAATAACAATCAGGAAAAAAATCAGCGGATTAGCAATATCGCTGCGATTTCTAAAAGCCAGCACCATA